>USSP01000007.1 GCA_900557385.1 uncultured Lachnospiraceae bacterium | reverse complement strand
CCGGTGCGGATGTGGTAGGCTGCGATTATAACCTTACCTCACATCATGGCATGCAGGTGGGAAAAATCGTGCAGAATAACACACTGGAACAAACCGGTGTCCTGGATGATAAAAAATATGCCAGCCTTCTGATGCGGGCAGGCAGTATGGTAATCAAGGTATATCGCCGGGAGATTATCGAGAAATACCATCTGCGGTTTCCGGAGAATACTTTTTATGAGGATAATTGTGCTGGCCCGATCTGGATGCTTCATTTCAAGCATTTTGAGAAGGTGGAGGAACCGCTTTACTACTATTATCAGCATGAGGCTTCCACCGTGCATTTCATTACGGAGGAACGGTGCAGAAACCGCATGGATACGGCTTTACAGCTTTTGGAACAGTGTCATGCTTACAGCTACGATGAGAAATATCACTCCGAATTGGAATTCCGCTTTACAGAGTTATACTATTACAACACCCTGTTTTCTTATGTTTCCGGAGGGAACTATGTCCCCGGAGCAGAAAAAGTCCGGATTTCCTTCCTGAGGAAACTGCAAAGGGGAATGAAGGAACATTTCCCGGAGTTTCAGAAAAATCCTTATTATTTGGAAAACTATGATGCCGAGCAGAAACGCCTGGTGGCTTATCACATGAAGAGCCCCTGCTTTTTCCTGGTGTATTACCGGCTTTTGCAGGCTTACCGCAGATTCCGGTATGGGAAAAAGTAGCCGGAAAAGGAATCTTTGGAAATCCTTTCACAAATTTTAAGAATTGCATGTCTGGGAAGGATTGTCCAATAACGGGAATATGTGGTAAGATAGTAATAGTCGCGCGAAAGGAAGCGTATGAAATCAGGAGGGTTATTTTAATGAAGAAAAGAGTGAGTTTATCCATCTGTCTGGCTTTTCTCCTTGCTTTGCTTATGGGGATGACAGCCAATGCAGCGGCGTCCATGACCATCGCCACCTGCCAGATTGTAGGCAGTAACGTAGTCGTAACCGCAGCAGGAACTGTGGCAGCCAGCGATGACGGCAACTATTATCTGTTTGCCTTACAGCCTTATGAGACTGCCATCGGCAATCGTACCGATTACTGTGCGGTAGCACCCAAGGCAGGAACGGTACAGATGACTACCACACTGGATTTAGACACCGCAGCAAGTAAAATCTATGCACGTTTTGAAATTGCTGTTTTATCCGGTGGCAGATATGTATCTGTAAGTAATGATTTTTATATTACCAATCCGGAAGCGGCAGCTAAGGCAGCATCTGCGCCTTACCCCACCGCTACCAAAAAAGGTCTGACCCTGGATGCCCGTAACTGGACGGATCTGGTAGAACTGGGATGTGGTTACACCCTGTATGAGCTGGACATGAGCCAGTTCTACAATGTAGGCGGTCTGGATTATGTTTATAACGGCAAAGCCTACAGCTTTAACCCGGTAACCGTGGCACAGTATGATGCCATTGCCAATGTATGTGCCATTTCCGGTACAAACCTTATTATTGCAGTGAAAAATACCTATAATCCCGCAACCCTAGACCTGTATTATCCCCAGGCAAGACAGGCCGGTTATAAGGGCTACGCTTTCAACACGGCAGAGCAGGGTGGCGCTGAGAAGATCCAGGCGCTGATGCATTTCCTGGCAGAACGTTATGCAGGAACCGGGCTGGGAACCGTACAGAGCTGGATCATCGGTAATGAAGTCAATAACAATAACCCTTGGCACTGGGCAGGCAGACGTTCTGTAACAGAATTTTCCGAATTGTATGCAAAAGAAGTACGTATGTGTTACAATGCCATCAAGAGTGCCAATGCAACAGCAAACGTATACATCAACTTAGACCAGAGATGGCTCTGGGAGGACGGCACCCACGATCAGTACGGCGGCAAGAAAGTTCTGGATGCTTTTAATACAGCAATGCTCACCACCGGTAACATTGACTGGGGCTTAAGCTTCCATCCTCATGCACTGCCTCTGACCAACTGCAAGTTCTGGAGTGTTCCTTCCAACTACCGTGCAATGAATCTGGTAAGCAACAACGAGAACACTAAGATGATCATTCCGACGAACATCAGCGTCATGACCGGCTACATGCAGAAGCCGCAGTTCATTGCACCGGACGGAACCTTCCGTTCTATCATCATCTCCGAGATGCTGTTTACCTCATCCAACAGAAGCTATGCAACCAACGAAACCATCCAGGCAGCAGTCCCGGCCCCCAGCCATGACCTATGGCTACAAGCTGATGGCAGCCCAGCCTCTCATCGATGTGGTTATCATCCACAGAGACAGAGATGCAGCTTCTGAGATTGCAGAAGGAATGGCATGCGGTCTGAGAAATACAGACGGCACACCGAAGTTCAGCTATGAGATCTTCAAATATATGGATCAGCCGGGCTCCACAGCCACCAACTTTGCACTGCCGATTATCGGTGCATCAAGCTGGCAGCAGCTGGGACTGAACTAGTCCGAAAATAAACCAAGAAAGGTATGGTACCAATTCATGATCTTAGATGACAAGACAATCTTAATCACCGGAGGAACCGGTTCTTTCGGTAAATGTTTCACCCGTTACGCTTTGGAGCATTATAATCCGAAGAAAATCATTATCTATTCTCGTGACGAGTTTAAACAGTTTAATATGGAGAACGATTTCCGGAAATATGACCCGGATCACAAGCTTCGTTTCTTCATCGGTGATGTAAGGGATCGTGACCGTATGGAGCGTGCTTTTGAAAACGTGGATTATGTCATCCACGCAGCAGCTCTGAAACAGGTACCTGCCTGTGAATATAACCCGGATGAAGCAATTAAAACCAATATCCACGGTGCACAGAATGTCATTGATGCAGCACTGAAAACCGGAGTGAAAAAGGTAGTAGCCCTGTCCACCGATAAGGCGGTTAACCCGGTAAACCTCTATGGCGGAACCAAGCTGGTATCCGACAAGCTGTTTATCGCAGCCAATGCCTACGTGGGAGCAAAGGACACCTGCTTCTCCATCGTGCGTTACGGCAACGTGGCAGGCAGCCGTGGCTCTGTGATTCCCTTCTTTGAATCTCTGATCGAGCAGGGAAAGACAGAACTTCCCATTACGGATTTCCGCATGACCCGTTTCTGGATCAGCCTGGAACAGGGTGTAGAGTTGGTAATCAAAGCTCTGGAAGAGGCAAAAGGCGGAGAAACCTTTATCAGTAAAATCCCTTCCTTCAAGATTACGGATCTGGCAGAGGCAATGCTTCCCGGATGTGTGAAGAAAGAAGTGGGAATCCGCCCCGGTGAGAAGCTCCACGAGGTAATGGTAACCACCGAGGATTCCTTTACAACCTACGAGTATGACAAGCATTACATCATCTATCCGCAGATGGTGTGGAGCACCAGCCGCAGACCGGAACCTACCGGAAAGAAGGTAGAGGAAGGCTTCTATTACAGCTCAGGAAATAACAGCGAATGGCTGAGCGTGGAAGACTTAAGACGTCTGTTGAAGACAGATGTGATTCACGAATAAGTGTAACTATTCAGAGCCATGCAAAGTTGCCTTTTGTAAATGCTTGCATTTAAACAAAGAGGCAACTTTATATGGCGAAGTAACCACATGAGCAAAAGGAAAGCTGTGTAACAGCGATTTTGCGAAGGGGGTTCTGAATAGTTATAAATCAAGAATTGTTAAAAATTGTCAAGGAACGGGTGCACCAGGCTTGCATTTCCGTTTCCTTGACAACTTTTGTTTCCACTGTTAGAGATTTTGCAGTGAAAACAATTTTGACAGGAAATGAGGGAAAATATGGAAAAACCGGCATACGCAGGCGGAAAACCTGTAAGAGAAACGAAATTATACTACGGACATCAGTATCTGGATGAAAAGGATGTGCAGGCAGTGGTGGATGTGCTTCACAGTGATTATCTCACCTGCGGTCCCAAGATCACGGAACTGGAGCAAAGACTCTGTGATCTCACCGGTGCGAAATATGCGGTAGTGTGCAGCAATGATACAGCAGCCTTACATATCGCCTGCATGGCAGCAGGGGTATCGGCAGGGGATGAAGTGGTCACCACCCCCATTACCTTTCTGGCATCAGCTAACTGTGCCCTGTATTGTGGTGCCAAGCCTGTTTTTGCAGATATCGATGAAGAAACCTACAATATCGACCCGAAAGAAATTGAAAAAGCACTGACCTCCAGGACAAAAGCTGTAGTGGCAGTGGATTATACCGGGCAGGTTGTGGATTTGGACACCATTATGGAAACCTGTCACAAACAGAATGTAGTAGTCATTGAGGATGCTGCCCATTCCATCGGAACTCTTTATAAGGGACGCCCGGTAGGTTCTGTGGCAGATATGACCACCTTCAGCTTCCACCCGGTGAAAACCGTGACGGCCGGAGAAGGTGGAGCCATCCTCACCGATAATGAAGAATATTACCGGAAATTATTATTATACCGTTCCCATGGAATGACCAGAGACCCAGCACAGATGACCAAGGAGTCTGAGGGGGGCTGGTATTATCAGATGATTGATCTGGGCTATAACTACCGCATGACCGATATGCAGGCGGCTCTTCTGCTCAGTCAGTTGGACAAATTACCCATGTTCCGTAAACGGAGAAAAGAGATCGTGGCGCGGTACAATGAAGCCTTTTCCCAAATACCGGAGCTGACGGTACAACAGGAACTGGAAAGTTCTGATCCCCCCCGCCATCTCTATATCCTGCGGATCAAACCGGAAAAGCTGAGCATTGACAGACGAGGATTCTTTGATGCCATGGCAGCAGAGAATATTATGTGCAATGTCCATTATATTCCCATTTATCTCCAGCCCTTCTATCAGCAAATGGGCTACCCTAAGGGACTGTGCCCTAAGGCGGAGAAGCTCTATAACGAGATGATGAGCCTGCCTCTGTACTATGCCATGACGGATCAGGATGTGGAGGATGTCATCACTGCAGTACAGAAGATTGTAGGCTATTACAGAAAGTAAAAGGGAAA
Source organism: uncultured Lachnospiraceae bacterium (assembly GCA_900557385.1). Lineage (GTDB taxonomy): Bacteria > Bacillota > Clostridia > Lachnospirales > Lachnospiraceae > UMGS2037. The sequence goes on along the minus strand of USSP01000007.1, from coordinate 12,390 downwards.
AGACATGGAACAGCCGAAACTTTATGTGGTCATCCCCTGCTATAACGAGGAGCAGGTATTGCCCATTACATCAAAGCTGTTTTTGGAAGAACTGACTGACTTGATCCGAAAAGAGAAAATCAGTCCGGACAGCCGGATATTATTTGTAAACGATGGAAGTAAAGACCGTACCTGGGAAATTATTACCCAACTTTCCAAACAAGATGAACATTTCGAAGGAATCAGCCAGAGCCGGAATCGCGGGCATCAGAATGCGGTGCTGGCAGGCTTGATGGAAGCCAGAGATCTGTCAGATATTACGATTTCCATCGACTGTGACGGACAGGATGATATTACTGCCATGGAGGCCATGGTGGATGCCTATCATGATGGTGCGGAAATTGTGTATGGGGTACGCAGCAAACGTATTACGGATTCCTTTTTCAAACGATTTACAGCACAAGCTTTTTATAAACTGATGAACTGGATGGGCGTGGAATCTGTCTACAATCACGCAGATTACCGCCTGGTGTCCGCCAGAGTGCTGCAGGAATTTGCCAATTTCAAGGAGGTCAATCTGTTCCTGAGGGGCATGTTTCCGTTAGTGGGCTTTAAGAGCACCTGTGTTTACTATGAACGCCACGAACGGATGGCGGGCGAATCCCACTATCCGTTACCCAAAATGCTGGCGCTCGCCTTTGACGGCATTACCAGCTTAAGTATCAAGCCCATCCGCATGATTACCGGGATGGGAATTAGCGTATCCCTGATTAGCTTTATCGGTGTGATCTGGGCTGTCATCCGGGCTCTTACCGGACACACGGTAGTGGGGTGGACCAGTACCGTATGTATCGTCTGCTTTATGGGCGGCATCCAGCTGATCTGTCTGGGAGTACTGGGAGAATATATCGGAAAGATTTATCTGGAGGTAAAGGCGCGTCCACGCTATATTATCAGCGAGCGCACCTATGAGGAAAAGCATGAGTAGTCTTGCAGTTATCACTGCCCGGGGAGGCAGTAAACGTATTCCGAAAAAGAATATCAAAGAATTTTGTGGAAAGCCCATTCTGTGCTATTCCATCCAGGCAGCACTGGAAAGTGGCTGTTTTGAGGAAGTTATGGTTTCCACAGACAGTGAGGAAATCCGTCGGATCGCCCTTGGGGCAGGAGCGAAAGTCCCTTTCCTGCGTAGCGAACAGACCTCCAACGATTACGCCACCACCGCCCAGGTACTGGAGGAGGTATTGGGAGAATACGAAAAGCGGGGCAGAAATTTTGATGCGGTGTGCTGCATTTATCCTACAGCCCCTTTCGTGACAGCAGCCAAACTGCAAAATGCCATGGGTAAATTGCAGGAAACCGGAGCGGACACCGTTTCGCCGGTGGTACGGTTTTCTTATCCGCCCCAACGGGGATTCGTGGTAGAAAATGGTTACACCGTAATGAAATGGCCCGAGAACCGCACCGCACGAAGCCAGGATCTGGAGCCGATGTATCATGACTGCGGACAGTTTTATTGCCTGAAGGTGGAGAGTTTTCGGGAACAGCACCAGATTTTTATGAAAAAAATGGTTTCCATCGAACTGCCGGAGTCGGAGGTACAGGACATCGATACGATGGAAGATTGGAAAATCGCGGAATTGAAATATCGACTGATGCAGGAGGGAATGCATGAGCAGTGCCATTAAAATTAAAAACCGAATGATTGGAGAGGGGCATCCTACCTATATGATTGCAGAAATGTCTGCCAATCATGCAGGAAGCAAGCAGCATGCGCTGGAAATCATCCATGCAGCGAAGGAATCCGGTGCGGACTGTATTAAAATCCAGACCTACACCGCCGATACCCTCACCATTGATTGCCATAACCAATATTTTGCCATTACCGACGGAACCTGGAAGGGTGAGAATCTTTACAGTCTGTATCAGAAGGCGTATACCCCCTGGGAGTGGCAGGCAGAATTGAAGGAAGAGGCGGAAAAGCTGGGACTGGATTTCTTTTCCACTCCCTTTGATAATTCTTCTGTGGATTTTCTGGAAGGAATCGGCATGGAATTCTACAAGATCGCATCCTTTGAACTGGTGGACATTCCCCTGATTAAATATGTGGCATCCAAGGGAAAACCCATCATTATGTCAACCGGAATGGGAAGCCTGGAAGAAGTAGAGGAGGCGGTGGCAGCGGTACGCAGTACCGGCAATGATCAGCTGGCTCTACTGAAATGCTCCAGTGCTTATCCTGCCATCACCGATGAAATGAAGCTTTCTGTCATGACAGATATGCATAAAAGATTTCAGGTGCCCGTGGGCTTATCGGATCACTCCTTGGGCGCTTTGGGAGCTGTGACTGCCGTGGCGATGGGTGCCAATATTATTGAAAAACACTTCTGTCTGGATCGGAAGCTGAAAAATCCCGACAGCACCTTTTCCATGGAGCCTGCGGAATACGCTGCCATGGTGCGGGATATCCGTCTGGTGGAGAAGGCTGCGGGACAGCCGGTTTACGGACCGGAACAGTCGGAACTGGGAAATATGGCATTTCGCCGTTCCATTTTTGTTGTGAAAGATATCAAGGCAGGGGAGAAGCTGACCCCGGAAAATATCCGTGTCATTCGTCCCAGTAACGGACTGAAACCCAAGTATTACGAAGAAGTGCTGGGAAGAACAGCGAAATGTGATATTGCCTTTGGAACCCCTTTAAGCTGGGACATCATTGAGGAAGCCTAGATGGAGATAATTTTAAGACCTGCAGTGCCGGAAGATGTGGATCTGCTTTTCCAATGGACCAATGATCCTACCGTGCGTGCCAATGCTTTTTCCACCGAACCCATTCCTTACGATAATCATGTGGCATGGTTTCAAGGGAGATTGCAGAATCCGGATTGCTGTATCTATATTGGGATGGAACAGGATACTCCTGTGGGAGTGATCCGGGTGGAACGAATTAAGGATGCACCCCAGGTGGGACTGATTTCTTATAGCGTGGATGGAAACGTAAGAGGCCGGGGAATTGGGACAAAGCTATTACGGCTGGTCTGCACACCGAAGCTGGGAATGACCGGAATTGTGGCACTGGCAGGACAGGTAAAGCTGGACAACCTTCCTTCCCAAAAAGCCTTTGAAAAAGCAGGGTATGAAGAGTTCCTGCGCAATGACCGGTATGTGGAATACCGGAAAAAACTGGAGAAATGAGGACAAAATGATCCAAAAGCTTTATATCCGGGTGGATGCCAATGCAAAGGTTGCCATGGGACACCTCATGCGCTGCCTGACCATTGCAGATGCCTGCAAAGAACAGAATATGGAGTTGGAGTTCATCATGGCAGAGGATACCTGCCAGGATCTGGTAGAGCAAAGAGGATACCGTACCTGGATCCTCAACACAGATTATACCCGGATGGAAGAGGAACTGCCCCAGCTGACAGCTTGTTTTCAGCATACACCGGAGACGGAATCCCATGCCTTACTGGTGGACAGCTATCAGGTGTCTGCCACCTATCTGGAAACTTTAAGTAAGCTGTTGCCGGTGATTGTGATGGATGACATGGGAGAGCAGCCATGGCCGGTACAGGCGGTGGTGAATTATAACCATTATGCCATCCACCTTCCTTATACTGAACTTTACCGGAAGCAGAACACCAGACTTTTCCTGGGAAGTGCCTATACCCCGCTGCGACCCATGTTTGCAGAGGCGGCGAAAGACTATGAGGTACGCCCCAGAGTAAAGGACATCCTGATTTCCACAGGCGGCAGTGATCCCCTGCGGATCGCAGATAAACTGGTGCATGCACTGGTGATGGATTCGGCATTGCCTTCGGATATGACGCTCCATGTACTTTGCGGACCTTTTAGCAAAAGCTATGAGCCTCTCAAAAAGTATGCAGAAATCGTGGGAGAGGACAAACTGCAGCTTCATGCCAATGTGACGGATATGGCAGGACTAATCAGCAGTTGTGATCTGGCGGTATCCGCTACCGGCAGCACCATTTATGAGATCTGTGCCATAGGGGTACCGGCGGTCAGCTTTTATTTCGCAGAAAATCAACGGCAGGGAGCGGAAGAACTGGATCGGATCGGTGCCATTCCCTGTGCGGGAGGAATCCTGTACAAATCGGAAACTTCTGGAGCGGAAAAGAGCGTACTGCACGCTATCGTAGACCAGCTGAAAACCTATAGCAGAGATTTCCGCTTGCGGCAGGGTGCATCTGCTTATATGCGTGGTATCGTGGATGGCAGAGGTGCCGGAAGACTGGCAGAAGAATTTGCAAGGCTGCTGCAGTAGAGAGTTGAAATGAAAACTGAAATGAAAACTGCGACAGGAAACAGATAGGAATTTCGCATGAAGCGCAAAACAAATTATGAACTTCTTCGGATCGTGGCAATGCTGATGATTATTGCATTGCACTATCTGGATAAGGGCGGTATTTTACCGAAACTGAATACAGATTTTAACGGTGCCGGATATGTGGCATGGCTGGTGGAAGCCTTTTGCCTCATGGCTGTGAATGTATATGTACTGCTCAGCGGCTACTTCGGCGTGGAGAGCCATTGGCGGATACAGAAAGCAGTCACCTTGTGGGGACAGGTGTTCTTCTACTCCATGGGCATTGCCCTGCTTGCGATTCCTACGGGAATTCTTCTCCTGGGAGAACTTTCCATTTACCAGTGGTTCGGTTATTTGTTTCCTATTGTGACAGAGCATTACTGGTTTGCCACTTCCTATCTGTTCCTCTTTTTCCTCATGCCCTTTTTAAATGCCGGGGTGAAAAAATTGGAAAAAAGACAGTTTCAGGGAGCTTTGACGGGACTGCTGCTATTTACCTGTGTGGCGAAAACGTTGATTCCCATGCAGCTTCCCACAGACCATCAGGGCTACGAGGTGTTCTGGTTTGTCATTGTGTATCTGGTGGGGGCTTATCTGCGGGAGTATGGGAGACAGACCACGCTCCGGGAGTCGGCACTTACCTTTGGTCTGTCGGGAATGATCCTGTTTGGAATGACCATGGCATTACGGCTTTTCTGGATGAAAACAGGCTCTCTGGAAAATTTTATGGGCTATGCCTATTCCTATAATCATCTTTTCTGCCTCACTGGGGCGGTTGGATTGTTTGGATTATTCGGACATATTTATGTGAAAAGGGAGAAGACAGTAAAACTCATCGGCGGCTTTGCGGGATGTACCTTTGGTGTTTATCTCATTCATGAACACATGGCGCTTCGTTACCTTTGGCCTTCCTGGTTCCATACAGAAGCAGTAGCCGGAAGCCTTTGGTTCCTTCCCCATATGCTGCTTACGGTTTTTGTGGTCTTTTTGGTCTGCGCGGCAGTGGAATATTTGAGAAAGAGGATATTTGCCTTTGTTATTACGAAATACAAAGCGAGAAGAGAGAAAACTTCATAAGGCGGCCGTGGCGGTTATTCCCTCTATCCTACTGATTTTGTACGCGCTGGTGGGAGTAAACCAGGGAGTGGATCTGGCAGATACAGGCTATAATATCGGCACCTACCGTTTTATGTTTACCTGGGACGGCTACTGGACATTAGCCATGCTTCTGGCGAACCTCCTGGGGTATGGACTGACCAGACTGCCGGGGGGAGAAACCCTGCTGGGACTGAATATCTATACTTCCTTACTGTTAGGCATTACGGCTGCAGCGGTTTATCTGCTTCTAAAGCGTAAGCTGCCGGCATGGTGTGTATTCCTGGGAGAAGTCATTGCCCTGGGAACCTGCTGGTGTCCGGCTACGATTTTATACAATTATCTCACCTACTATGTGATCCTTCTGGCAGTGGGAGCACTCTATCTGGGACTGACCCGGGAGAAAAACTGCTGGCTGGTAGTGGCAGGTATCCTACTGGGTGTCAATGTCTTCGTGCGATTTTCCAACCTGACGGAAATGGCCTTTATTCTGGCAGTGTGGTATTATGTCATCTGCCTGCAGAAAGACCGGGAAAAGACAGCACAGACCGGAGAAAAGAAAGGGCTAGGAACCTATGTGCAGGCTTGTGTATCGCCGACTCTGTGGTGTATTCTGGGATATGCGGCTGGCATGGCACTGGTACTGGCAGGAATTGCAGTCACCTGTGGAATTCCCCACTATCTGCAGACCGTGGGAAATCTCTTTTCCATGAGTGACTCTTCAGAAGGCTATTCTGCGGCCTCCATGGTTCTGGATGCCTGGAGAGATTATCTGGCGCAGCTGTCCTGGATCCTTCTGATGCTGGCAGGAATCCTGGCAGGAACCCTGATGTTTCGACTGGGTGGAGCGAAAAAAGGAAGAGGAATCAAAACTCTTTTTTATGTGATAGGTTTACTTCTGCTTCTTCGGATCTTCTGGGGAAGACGCATCCTGAATACAGACTACTATTCCGACGGAGCTCTCTGGTACTTTGCTGTCATGTTTGTGGTGGCAGCTTATGTGGTCAACGGAATCTGCCTGTTCCGGGAAAAAGAAGATAGGAACTTACAGTTACTTTCTGCGTTTTCCTTGATTATGTTGTTTATTGCACCGCTGGGAACCAATAACCATGCATACGCCACCATTAATAATCTGTTTCTGGTGGCACCGGTGACGGTATATCTCTTATCTTACTATAGTCTGCAATGGGTAAAGGCAGAAGGAGAGGAAAAAAACGGAACAGCCAAGGCGTGGAAACAGGCTGCCGCATTTCCTGTAGCCGCCATGACTGCCTTTTTTCTGGCATGTCTTACCTGGCAGACCTTTGCCTTTCAGAACTGCTATGTGTTCGGGGATAGCAGCTCTGTAGAAAAAAGAGATACAAAAATTGAAAATAATGGTATACTAAGAGGGATTTATACAACCAAAAGCAAAGCGCGGAATCTGGAAGAACTCTCCCTGTTTCTGGAAAATCAGGATTTACAGGGAAAATCCCTGTATTTGTATGGCAATATTCCGGCGTTGTGCTACTATCTGGATCAGGCTCCGGCTACATCCATGTTATGGCCGGATTTGGATTCCTATGAATGGAATGTGTTTTACAGAGATTTGACGGCACTTTGTGGAATGAATAAAGAAGATCGACCCATGTTTATCTTATCTGTGAATCGTATCACACAGCGGGAGCCAATGATAAGAAAAATGCAGGCGCTTCGGGATTTCCTGGAAAACGAAAACTATGAGAACACCTTTTCCAACGAATTGTTTGCCGTTTATCAGTGAAAAGGAAGGAGAAAAGCAATGATTCCTTTTAATATTCCCCCCTTTACGGGAAAAGAAATGGATTATATCCGTCAGGCAGTGGAAAATCAGAAAATCTGCGGTGACGGTCCTTATACCAAGAAGTGTTCGGAGTGGATCGAACAGAAGACGGGAACAGCCAAGTGCCTTCTCACCACCTCCTGTACCCATGCCACAGAGCTGGCAGCATTATTAGCTGATGTGAAAGAGGGAGATGAGGTCATCATGCCGGCCTACACCTTTGTGTCCACGGCGGATGCTTTTGTTCTGCGGGGAGCAAAGCCGGTTTTCGTGGATATCCGCCCGGATACCATGAATATTGATGAGAAACTGATTGAGGATGCCGTTACTTCCCGTACCAGGGCAATCGTTCCGGTACATTATGCCGGAGTTGCATGCGAGATGGACACTATTATGGATATCGCAAAGCGCCATAATCTTCTGGTGATTGAAGATGCAGCTCAGGGTATTATGTCTACTTACAAGGGACAGGCTCTCGGTGCCATCGGCGACTTTGGCTGCTACAGCTTCCATGAGACGAAGAATTACAGTATGGGAGAGGGCGGAGCGCTTTTGATCAAAGATCCCAAATATGTGGAGGAAGCAGAAATCATCCGGGAGAAGGGAACCAACCGCTCCAAGTTTTATCGTGGTCAGATCGATAAGTATACTTGGGTGAATTACGGTTCTTCTTATCTTCCCAGTGACATGAATGCCGCTTATCTATGGGCACAGCTGGAACTGGCGGAACAGATTAATGAAAAACGACTATCCCTCTGGAACAGGTACTGGGAGCTGCTGACGCCCTTAAAAGAACAGGGACATATTGAGCTTCCCACGATTCCGGAAGACTGCGTCCATAATGCCCATATGTTTTATATCAAGGCGAAGGATCTGGAGGAACGTACCCGACTCATTGATTTCTTGAAGAAAAATGAGATCTGGTCGGTGTTCCACTACATTCCTCTCCATACGGCTCCGGCTGGTCTTAAATTTGGTGAGTTTCATGGAGAAGATAAATACACAACCAAAGAAAGCGAGCGGCTGTGCCGTTTACCCCTGTTCTATTCCCTGGAATTGGAGCAGGTAGATTATATTGTTTCAAAAGTGAAGGAGTTTTATCAGGGATGAGACTAGACGGGAAGAGATGGGCAAGGTGGCAGGAAATCCTGACAGCATGCATTACAACTCTGTTTCTTGTCATCCTTCTGACCTGTCTGTTTGGATATCATTATGAACTGAATGATGATATTATGATTAAGGATTTATTATCAGGAAGCTATACCGGGACACCCAGTGGATATTGTATTCAGATCCTTTATCCATTAGGTGTCATTGTTGCGTTCTTTTACCGGATGATCAGGATGCTTCCCTGGTATGGCATCCTCCTGTTGATTGCCCAGTACGGTTCCTGCTTCCTGATCTTTGAGCGAACCCTGAAGCTGGTACAGAGAACAGTTCCCAAGGTCAGCTTACTGGTGACCGAGGCATTCCTGTTTCTCTCCCTTTTTTCTTATGCCCTGGTGAACCTCCAGTATTCCATGACCTGTGCGTTTCTTATGGGAGCAGCCCTGTTTCTGTTTGTGACCACGGAAGTACGCCTGTCTGTGGGAGAATTCTTGAAACACAATATCGGTACCATTCTATTGTTGGTGTTAGCGTTCTGCCTGCGCACGGAGATGTTTTTGCTCCTGAGTCCCTTCCTTGCATTTGCGGGCTTTGCTTACTGGCTTCATAGGGATAAGGTGGACAAACGCACCTTTTGGGAAAAGGATAATCTGTGTCGGTACGGAGGCTTTCTGGCAATTACCGCACTTTCCCTTCTTCTGGTCTGGGGTATGGACTGGACTGCCTACAGTGGAAATCCCTGGAGAGAGTTCCGGCAATTATTTGACGCCAGAACCCAGTTATATGATTTTTACGGAATCCCGGAGTATGAAGGGAATGCAGAGTTCTATGCCGGCATTGGACTGGATGCATCGGAACAGGAACTGTTGGAAAACTATAACTATCTGTTAAGTCCGGATGTGGATGCGGAAGTGATGAACCGCATCGTTGCCTACGATAAGCAACAACTGAAAATCGGCTATTTTAAAGTGCCCTTGAAACAGGCTGTAACCAATTATGTATATTGGGGGGGCGGACACAGAGGAGGAAGCATCGTCCTGTTTCTCGGTATCTGCTATCTTCTGATAGCAGCGCTGGGAATCCTGGATAAACAGTGGGGCTTTCTGTGGAAACTTCCTTTATTATATGGCATTCGCAGTGTACTGTGGATGTATCTGATCCTGTGGGGACGCTATCCGGATCGGATCACCTGGGGACTTCTTTTCGTAGAGTTTTGCTGTCTGCTGTATCTGCTGGCGCAGCATCTGGAGGATCGGAAGCAGCCGATTACCCAACTTCTCACAAGAGAGGATCAGCAGAAGCTGAATCTATGGAACAGCCGTCTGGATCTGGGTGTATCCGTTGGAACGGCTGCCATTTTATGCCTGGTACTACTCATTCATCTTCCAGGCAGCATGACCCGGGTAAAAGAGGACAAGGCATATCGTCAGCAGACGGATACAGAGTGGGTACAACTGCAGCAATATTGTGCGGAACATAACAGTAATCTGTATCTTCTGGATATTTATTCTACCGTGAAATATTCCGAACCGGTGTGGAGCGGAGACGGCAACCGTCTGAAAAATTATGATTATCTGGGTGGCTGGGCATCCAAGAGCCCGGCAGAAGAGCGGAAGCTGGCAAGATACGGAATGTCTGCCTTCCCGGGAAAAGAACTGCCACAGGTGGCAGTGGGGCTGGTGGATTCTTCCCATGCGTATCTGATTGATTATGCAAGCCATGATATCAGTTGGCTGAACGCCCTTTATGAATCCTTGGAAATTCCGGTCCAGGCTGTTCTTACGGATCAGTTCGGTGGAGAAAACGGGGAAGTATTCAACGTGTACCATATAGAGACAATAAACGAAAACGAGGAATAGACAGCATGCGTACAAGCGTCAGTTTTGTAATTCCCTGCTATCGGTCAGAACAGACCATAACAGGCGTGGTGGAAGAAATCAGAGAGACGATGGGGCAGCTTACCGGTTATACCTTTGAAATAATTCTGGTAAATGATTGCTCACCTGATAACACCTTTGGAACTATCCGGCAGTTATGCGGAAAGTATGACAATATCATCGGTGTGAATCTGGCGAAAAATTTCGGACAGCACTCTGCAATCATGGCAGGTCTGCACTATGCCACCGGAGATGTATGCGTGTTCTTGGATGATGATGGGCAGACTCCGGCCAATGAAGTAGGAAAATTATTGGAAACCATCGAGCAGGGGGCAGATGTGGCAATGGCAAGCTATGACCATAAGATGCATTCCCATTTCCGAAACTGGGGAAGCCGGGTCAACGAGTGTATGATGCATGTCATGCTTCATAAACCCAAAGAACTGTTTGTGTCCAGCTACTTTGCAGTGAAACGTTTTGTGGCAGACAGTATGTTACAATATAGCAATAGTTATCCTTATCTGCCGGGACTGCTCCTGCGGGCAACGAAAAACATCGTGAATGTACCGGTTCATCACAGGGAACGTGAAATGGGAACCTCAGGCTATACATTGAAAAAGCTGTTGGGGTTATGGTTTAACGGTTTTACTGCTTTTTCTGTAGTGCCTTTACGCATCGCTACGGCAGCAGGGGTAATCAGTGCCTTTGTAGGGTTTCTTTATGGAATTTATACAATCATCCGAAAACTGGTAGATCCCAATATTCTTTTAGGATTCAGTTCTATTATGGCAGCCATTCTGTTTATCGGAGGAATGCTGATGATTATGCTGGGGCTTGTGGGAGAATATATTGGTCGTATTTATATCAGCCTCAACAACTCTCCACAGTATGTGGTGAGAGAAGCGATTGGAAAAGGACAATAAATGAAAGAATTTTGTAACCGATATAAAAATATAGCATTATGGCTGCTCATCCTTGCCTTTGGCGGTATTTATCTGTCCCTGTGCTTTAATAATAATATCTGGACAGATGAAGGGTTTACCATTGACCTTTTACGAAATTGCAAAACCTTCCGAGATGTATGCGATTTCACCGCTGCAGATGTACATCCGCCGTTATATTATTTAATCCTGAAAGTTTTTACGGATCGCCTGGGGATTCATTTGCTGCTGATTAAAATTTTATCCATTGTGCCGATGCTGACTACCATGATGCTGGCACCAACGGTAATCAGGAAAGAGTTTGGATTTCGAACCGCCTTGTTTTTTATACTGATTCTTGGAACCCTGCCCTGTACCATGGAATATGCGGTACAGGCCAGAATGTATACCTGGGCGATTTTGTTTGTAACCTTATGTGGACTGTCAGCTTACCGTATCGCGACAAGAAATAAGCGGATAGACTGGCTGGGCTATCTGCTGGGAGGCGTCTGTGCAGCATATACCCACTATTTTGCCTTTACGGCAGTCCTGTGGATTTACGGTTTCCTTTTTCTTTACCTGTTGAGCTGGAAAAGAAAGCAGCTTCTGAAATGGCTTGTGGCTACGGTTTTATCTTTGATTGCTTATCTACCCTGGCTGACCAGAATGGCAGGACAGGTAAAAGGAGTATCCGGAAGCTACTGGATTGCGGAAATTGACGGAAAAGTACTGCTAAGTTATTTCCCTTGGATTGTTAATACCAATCTTCCCTATGTCACTGCAGTGATGGGAATAATCTTTAGCATTGCGTTAGTTTTGGTAATTTACCAGATGAAAAGGAAGAAAGGCTTTGATGGAAAAATTACGGCAGCATTGTTTGGCCTTTTGATACCGGTTCTGGTAGTAGTAACCGGTGTGGTATTATCCAAACTGATTCGCCCGATTTTTATCATTCGTTATATTATGCCTTCCATTGGACTGCTTTGCCTGTTTCTGGCAATTGCTTTTTCCTATTTGGAGACAAAGACATGGATTGCCATGGGACTGTTCTGGACGGCATTGGGAACAGTAGATTATCAGAAAAATTATTATGATGAATATCAGGCAACTTATACACCACAGACAGAACAGTTTCTGAAGGAGCATCTTGGAGAAAAAGATCTGGTCGTGTATAATTACTACGGTTATGACTTCATTTATGAGTATTATATCAACAGGGCACAACTGGTCTATATCGGAGATGTGGATCTGAGTGGGAATTTTGAAAATATCTGGTTTTTGGATACA
>USSP01000006.1 GCA_900557385.1 uncultured Lachnospiraceae bacterium | reverse complement strand
TGACCGACAAGTGTTTGGTTATTAGTATAAACCGTATATACAATTTATACAATCGTTTCTGCTGCATAAAAATAGAGAAAAAAGCACCGGGAAGTTTTGTAGGAGATTCTTCCCGGTGCTTTCCGGCGTTACGCCGTTCTTTTATATAATGACAATTACATGTAGTACTCTTTCGGAATCAGAGATAATGCTGCGTCATCTGCTACGATGGATACGTTCTTGTGCAACAGCAGGATGGATGCGGGAACCTCAGGAGTTACCGGTCCGAGAACCGTCTTCTTCACTGCCTCAGCCTTTGCTTCGCCGGTTGCAATCAGAACAATCTTATCTGCCTGCAGGATATTGCGGATACCCATGGTCACTGCCTGACGGGGTACATCCTCCTCCTTTTCAAAAAGACGGGAGTTTGCTTTGATGGTATTCTCGGTCAGGTCTACGATATGAGTTCCAAGTTCGAAGCATTTGCTGGGCTCATTGAAACCGATGTGTCCGTTATTACCGATGCCCAGTAACTGCAGATCAATGCCTCCTACGGATTTAATAAATGCGTCGTAGGCTTCGCACTCTGCTTTCATATCTGCTGCCACACCGTTAGGAACATGAGTGTTTGCCATGTCAATATTTACTCTGGAGAACAGATGATGTTTCATAAAATAGTGATAACTCTGGTCATTATCCGCGGTCAGTCCGATATACTCATCCAGGTTTACACTGGTTACCTTGGAAAAATCCAGATCACCCTTCTCATACCACTCTACCAGCTGATCGTAAGCACCGATAGGGGAAGATCCGGTTGCCAGACCCAATACGCAATCGGGTTTCATAATAATCTGTGCAGAAATCAGATTCGCTGCACGACGGCTTACTGCCTTATAGTCTTTCTCTCTGTAAATTCTCATGTTTTCCATACTTGCCCTCATTTCTGCGCATATTTTTGCGCACTTGTGCTAGTTCTTTGTTAGATTTTATGACATAATTATAGAGACGCTTTTCGTGGAAAGTCAAAGGAATCGGGCGAATTAGAATTCATTTTCGTGATTATATTCTGCCTGCGACAGCTTCTGTCGTTTACTTTCAGACAATCCCATTCCCTCTTTCTACTTTTATAAACAGCTCAGAAACAAAGGTTTGTGGGAAAATAAGGTTTTCCTACGCAGGATTTGTGTTCAGTGCGCACAGCCACAAACCCATTATGCCCAAAAGGAGTGCGCAGAAATGAGGAATTTTATGGAACCGTTAACCACCTTACATGACACCCCGGAAACCCTGATTCTATCCCGATTAAAGGGTTTTCCCGGCAAGACTGCCTGTTATTTTCAAAACCTGCTTACCGGAGAAACGGTTAGCTGGCACGCTGGTGAAGCCTTTCTGTCCGCCAGTGTCATTAAGCTTTTTGTACTGGCTGCCACCTTTGAGCAGCTGGAGTCAGGAATTCTCAAGCGGGAGGAACAAATCGTCCTTCGCGAAGCAGACAAGGTACCACCCAGTGGCGCTTTATACTTTTTGCATGAAGGTACGGAACTGACCATTATGGATCTATGCCGTCTGATGATTGTATTCAGTGACAATGTTGCCACAAATCTGTTGTGCGATAAAGTGGGGATTCCCTATATTCAGGATTTTATGAAACGTAACGGTTTTGTTCAGTCGGTTTTAAATCGGAAAATGTTTGACTATGAAAGTGCCGCAAAGGGATTTCAGAATTACGTGACTGCCAGTGAGGTAGGCCGCTTTTATGAGATGCTTTATCGGGGGGAACTGGTAAGTGCCGCTGCCAGTGAAGAAATGCTTTCTATTTTGAAGGATCAGCAGGTAAACGGGAAAATCCCCTTTTATCTGGAACGGCTGGAAAATGCCCCGGAAATCGCCCATAAAACAGGAGAGGATGACGGGATTACCAACGATGCGGGCATCGTCTATGGTAAAACACCGTTCATCCTCTCACTGTTGGGGAATCATATAGATACTGCCGCCTTTGAGAAGGTCATGCAGGATCTAGCATTGGAATTATATACCGATCTTTCTTTATGATGCCAGGCCGGCTTTGATCAGCTGTCTGCGTACTGCCATACCCACGATCAAAGAAATGATCATCTTTACTAAGTCTACCAGAATAAACGGAAAAACGCAAACCTCTAATGCATATTGGATGGTACTATTTGTGGAAATGACAAACCAGGCAGTTCCAAAGACATAATTGGCAGCATCTCCCAGAATCATTCCCAAAAGGAGCATGTACCAACAGGTAGGGAATTTCTTAAGGAACAAACCTACAATCAGTGCCATAAAAAACATACCGATGAGATAGCCGCCAGTAGGTCCCGCAATCTTGCCGATGCCGCCTGCTCCACCGGAGAAAACCGGAAGTCCCACCAGACCTAACAGATAGTAAATCACATAACTGATACAGCCAAATTTGGGTCCTAATACAAAAACGGCAAGAAATACTGCCACCATGGTGAAAGAAATGGGAACCGGCCCGATCTGAATGGAGATGGGTCCTAAAATACACATAATGGCTGCCATCAGGGCACAGGTTACCATCTGGTATGTTGTCAGTTTTTTGTTTGTTTCTTTCATTTTAATTGTTAACCTTTCTACATTTGTTTTGATAACATTTCGTCATTTAGTATAACACAGAAGAGGCAGTTGTCAACCTGATTTTAGTTTTCAGGTTAACAGCTGCCTTTTTATTGCAGAAACGGTTTCATAATAATTTTGAAGTTTCGTCTGGGGATCATGTTCAAAATAATAGGTGTAAAGCACATCCACCAGTACCAGAATGGGAAACTGCGGAGAGATCAGAATCCCTGCATCCAGATTTTTGGCGGATGCCACGGGAAATACCAGATCACATTTGCTCAGCAATGCTGTATCCTTGCTGGCAGTGATGAGAATTATCTTGGCTTCCTTTTCTCTGGCAGCCTGTACCACCTCAAGGATTTCTGTCGTCTTACCACTCAGGGTAATGGCAATCAGCAGTGTCTGTTCGCTCATGAGCGCACCGCTCATCTGGATCATCTGGGAATCGGTCATAGCCTGAATATCCATTCCCAAACGCATGAAACGCAATTGAAATTCCCTTGCTGCGTAGCCGGAGCTTCCCATTCCACAGACCAGAACCCGGGAATGTGTGCTCATCAGAAGTGCTGCTTTTTCCACCTTGCGTTCATCCAGAAGCTGAAAGCTTTCTTCCATCAGTATCTCGTAGATCTTTCGCACCTTCCGGGTAAGAGCACTGACCCCCTGCTCCTGCAGCTCCTTTTTCAGTTCTTTTTCATAATCAAAAATAAATTCACGATATCCCTTATATCCGCATTTCTTGGCAAAGCGGGATAATGTTGCCTCCGACACATGTAACACATTGGAAATGTTTTTCGATGAGAAATCCATTTCTCTCTCATTCTTCAAAAAATAATCTGCAACGGTTCTTTCCACTGAAGTCAACGTATCATATTTTTCCAATATATTTTGCTTGCTGGCTCCAAATCCCCTCATCATGCCATTTCCTCCCGCAGCCTATTTGCAGTATTCGTTAAACTCGTCAATCACGTATTTTTGAATTTTTTCTGCCAAAGCAGTGTCTTTTCCTCCGATAGGGCGTCCCTTCCACAGATTTGCAACAGAGCAGATATTGGTAGAACTGGATACAAGCACCTCATCCGCCTGTTCCAATTCCCCTAAGGTAAATGCCGTCTCATCCACCGGAATCTGTAATGCCCTGCAGGCTTTGATTAAATGTGCCTTGGCAATTCCCGGCAAAATATACTGGTCGTCCGGATGGGTACGGAAGACGCCGTCTTTCAATATGGAAATATTGCTGTGAGCGCATTCGGTAACCACATCGCCCCGATGGAATACGCATTCGTAGCAGCCCTCTTCCTCTGCCTTCTGTGCAGCCATCACGCTGGGAATCAGATTCAGGGTCTTAATATTGCAATGAAGAAACCGGGTATCCTCCGTCTCTGTCAGGGCTATTCGTTTCGAGTAATCCCGATTTATCGCAGGTTTCAGCATCATCCACAGGTTGGATGGTACATCTTCCTTAGGAAAGGCATGGGAGCGCATGGCTGTTCCTCTTGTCTGCTGCCAATATACCAGCAAATGGTCTCCTTCTACTTTTTCCAACATCTCATACAGTTTTTCTTTTAAATCTTCCTTTGTGAAAGGCAGTTGGATGCGGAGCATTCCCGCGCTGCGGAAAAAGCGATCCACATGCTCATCCAGGAAGACAATCTTATGGTTGTGTGCCAATGTGGCCTCATATACGCCATCACCAAAATAGCAGACACGGTCATTCATCGGAACCATCATTTCTTCCAGTAATCCATAATTTCCATTATAATAACCTAGTGTTTTCATCATTCCTATCACCTCTCCTCAGCAATTTCCATGAATGTCTTTCCGATTGTTTAAGATCAATCCGCTGCGTTCCAAAAGCTGCAGGGCATGTTCCTGTCCAGAATTGATTTCGCCGCTATATACCTGGTTCTCATAATCTACCAAAATGCACCCCAGCTGAATAATCAGCCAGAACAGCGGGGATTTCCCTTCCGGGATTTTGGACAGGATATCCGGATCCCCGTATAGTTCCATCATGGTTTTCAGATGGCTTACTTCACAGGCATAAACCTCCCCCTGTGCGTCAATCACCGCAGCACAGTACTCTGAAACATGAGGTTTATAACTTTCTACAAATTGTTCTGCTTTCATATTGAACCTCATTTCTGCGCAAAAAGCGTGCGCAGAATTTTCCGGGCTTATCGATAGTAACGGGAGCTGTCCACGTAACGGGTTTCTGTTTCCACGCCGTCCACATAAGTGGTCAGATATGTATCTGCTGTGAGTTTTCCTGTATCTACCGCCCACAGCTTGTGCCGAATCGTCCCCGCATCCGCTGCCGCCACATAAATTTTACAGGTCACATAGGCATCCTGCACCTGGGATTGTATGTAAACAGGCTGGACATAATCATTGCGGAAAATCAAATCCTTATATCCCTGGGAGATGGCAGAATCCATTCCCCTGGCTGCATAGTCTACCTTCTGGCTGTGGGGATGTCTCTCGGTTACCGTCATTCCTGCATTCATCAATGCCTGATAAATCGTGGTTGAAACCTGACAGATACCACCACCGACACCATCCGCTTTCTTTCCGTTGATAAACTGCGGCGCCATGCGATAGCCATTCTTTAAGGTACGGGGTCCAAAAATCCGACTGCAGGAGACGCTTTCTCCTGCTGTCACCACCCGCTCACTTAATGCCCGGGATGCCAGTTTCAGATTGGTAACCCGATCCAGTGTACTTCCATGGTAATCCGTAGCAGACTCACCCGCCAGCACATAAATGACCGGCTGTTCCTCTCCATTCACCGGATACGCTGTGAGATAACGGGCTGACACCCGCATCGTCACCTGATTCACCCCTTCCGGTGTACGGGCAAAGGTCATGGCATCGTTGATGGCAGATACCTGGGCGCATTCCATGGCATACTGCCCTCCGGTAAGTGTATCCGCATCTATGCCCGGTGTTGCCTGCAGAATTTGAAAAGCGGCTTCTGCTTCCTCTGCCAGCTGTGCATCACGGATATAGCGTGTCAGATAGGGAACGGCTTCCTCACTGATTTGATAAATGACATCCGTGTCATATCTATGATAGACCTCTTGTCTCCCATCCTCCGGGTTTACCCCTGCATAGGCAAAAGAGGTTCCACTACAGGGAATCTGCAACAGCTGTGCATTGATCTGATCTACTGCCTTCTGCACCTCTTCCTGTTCGGCGCAGGAAAATGACTGCGTCACGGTAAACTGGCCATTGGTCAATGTCAACTCCACCGGCGTCACTGTCAGAGCCGGCGCTGTGGTGAGAGGTTCTGCCTCCGGATCACTGCCAATCTCTTCTGCCCGGGCAATAAATCCCGGTGCAAGAAACAGGCAGGCACAAAGTACTGCTGCTAACACATTTGTTTTTTTGATAAATTTCTTCATAATACTCCTGACTTCTTACTTTTCCTTATTCCGATGTTATTGATTCCAGTGAAGGCGGTGAAGCTCTCCCTCTAATTGCATATTAGAAAATTGATTCTGCCGCAATGCCTCATAAAGAACGATTGCCACCGAATTGGACAGGTTGAGCGAGCGTATGTCATCCAGCATGGGAATGCGGATACAGCTGTCCTCATAATCCACCAGAATTTCTTCCGGGATTCCTGCGCTTTCCTTTCCAAACATAATGAAATCATCCGGACCGAATTCTACATCCGTATAAACCTGGTGCGCCTTTGTGGTCGCCATCCAGATTTTGGCGCCGGGATGCTGCTCCCGGAATTCATTAAAATCCACATAGCGGGTAAGGTTCAACTTGTCCCAATAGTCCATCCCCGCACGTTTAATGCTCTTTTCATCCAGATGAAAGCCCAGGGGCTCGATAAGATGAAGTGCAGAACCTGTTGCTACACAGGTTCTGCCTATATTTCCGGTATTTGCCGGGATTTCCGGCTGATGTAATACAATATTCATGTTACTGGTTTCCTTTTTCCGCCCGCAGATGCTGTATGAAGTGAGACAGTCTGCCAAGGGCAACCTTCAGATTTTCCAGGGAATAGGCATAGGAGATACGCAGATATCCTTCTCCGCAATCACCGAATGCGGTTCCCGGTACGACGGCCACCTTTTCCTCCTGCAGCAGTCTGGTGGCAAATTCATCACTGGTCATGCCAAACTCCTTGATACTGGGGAATACATAGAAAGCTCCGTAGGGCTCAAAGCACTCTAACCCCATCTCTTTAAAAGCATGCATCAGATAACGGCGGCGCTGGTTATAGGCCTCCCGCATTTCCTGTACATCTTCCTCTCCGTTTTTCAGTGCTTCCACTGCTGCATACTGACTGGTGGTAGGGGCACACATAATGGCAAACTGATGGATTTTCAGCATCTGATCCAGAATGATCCGGGGACCACAGGCATAGCCCAGCCGCCAACCGGTCATGGCATAGGCTTTTGAAAATCCATTGATCAGAATGGTTCGCTCCTTCATGCCGGGCAAGGATACAATGGAAGAATGCTTGCCTTTATAGGTCAGTTCTCCGTAAATCTCATCGGAAATCACAAACAGATCCTTTTCCTCTATGATCTCGGCAATTGCCTCCAAATCCTCCTTCTCCATAATAGCCCCGGTAGGATTATTGGGGAAAGGCAGAATTAAAATCTTGGTTTTATCGGTAATGGCATCCCGCAGTTCCTGTGCCGTCAGTCTGAATTGATTTTCTTCCTTCAGATTGATAAAAACAGGTACACCATCTGCCAATACGGTACAGGGCTCATAAGATACATAGCTTGGTTGGGGAATCAGTACTTCATCTCCCGGATTCAGCATGGCACGCAGTGCTACATCAATGGCCTCCGAGCCTCCTACCGTGACGAAGATCTCATGGTTATAGTCGTACGAAACGCCCTGACTGCGCTGCAGATAAACGGCGATCTCCTTCTTCAGATCCTTTAAGCCGGAATTCGAGGTGTAGAAAGTACGCCCCTTTTCCAGAGAATAAATACCCTCATCCCGAATATGCCAGGGGGTATCAAAATCCGGTTCTCCCACACCCAAAGAGATAGCATCATCCATCTCATTGACAATATCAAAAAATTTGCGGATACCGGAGGGTTTAATGTCAATAACTTTATCAGAAAGAGGATTTCTCATCAGGGAGTCACCTTCTCTCTCAGATCCTCCTCCTCAGCCAGGATGGTTCCGTGATCTTTGTATTTTTTCAGAATAAAGTGGGTAGCGGTGCTTAATACCTGATCCAGTGTAGAAAGCTTCTCGGAAACAAAGGTGGAAACCTGTTTCAGTGTCTTTCCTTCCAAAGTAACCAGCAGATCATAGCCTCCGGATATCAGGTAAACAGCATGTACCTCCGGATATTTGTAGATGCGCTCTGCTACGCTGTCAAAGCCCTGGCCGCGCTGGGGTGTCACCCTGACCTCAATCAGTGCGTTGACTCTCTCCACGCTGGTTTTCTCCCAGTTGATCAGCGTATGGTAGCCACAGATAATGCCCTCTGCTTCCAGTGCTGCCAGTTCGTTTACCACATCAATTTCCGTCACGCCCAGGATCACTGCCAGTTCTTTCAGATCCATACGGCTGTTTTTCTCGATAATGCGCAATAATTCTTCTCTCATAACCAAACCTAGCCTTTCCTTTTATACCGGAGCAATGCCTGTTTCACAGCAAAACACGATAAAGCTCGTCCGGCTTGCCCGGCTCCAAATATCTTGTTTCTTCTTCATTTACAATAATACGGTCATGTCCCTGCATGGTGTGTCCCACCACTGCAGCAGTAACGCCTCTCTCCTGTAATGTCTCCACAACAGCGGATCCATCCTGGGAAAGCATGACCAGTGTACCTCCCGACAGCAGTTCATAAGGATTTACATCCAGAAAGTTGCAGATCTCTATGGTTTCCTGTCGCACGGGAAGTGCTTTTAAATTTATGGAAAGTCCAACCCCTGCCCTTTCGGCCAGATTCCAGAGTGCTTTGAAAATTCCACCTTCTCCGGCTACCAGACCCAGACACGGATTGGACAAAACGGCGGTTGCAGCCTCCGGAATCCAGTTCAGTTTCTCCTTCAGCTTCTGCGCCGCCTGTATCATACGCACAGGATACCTGGTTTGCAGCTGCTCCTCTTTTTCGTATGCCAGAAGCATACTCCCTTCGCCACCGCAAAAACCCGCCACGATTACATCCTGTTCTACAGGGTTATCCGCGACTGCAAAACTGCTCCTGCACACGCCGCCAATAGTAACCTGTATCAAAATTTCATTCACCCCGGAACATACCTCTGCGTGTACACGCCCTAAGGGAATCCCCGCAGCACCACAGTATTCATCCAGGCGGCGCACCAGACGACGCAATGTATCCTCCGGTGTCTCCGGAGGAAGTAAAAGCTGCAAATCTGTCTCCTTGATTTCCATGCCGGCAACCGCTGCCTGATCCATGGCTGTCTGAAGGGTTCTGTCCAGGATTTCATAAACGGAAAAAGCCTGACATTTTCCCTGCTGGTAGGCGCAGGACGACGCAAAAACGGCGCAGAAATCCCCTGCGCCTGTTTTTTCCACACGTTTTGCTTTTTTTATCTGTTTGTGAATGGAACGTGTCTCCACATTCCCCGTCACGTTTCCTGGTTTCATAGCATTATCCATCTCGGAACCTTACGGTTCATCTTTATTGAGCCACATCACCGGCATTTCCCGGCACCTCGGTTCCTACCGGAGGCTGCTCGCCTGTGGCAGGAAGAGTCGCGGCTGACTGCTGTGCTGCCGTCACTGCCTGAATGGCTGCTGCCGTTGCCTTTACCTGGTCAATGCTGCCGGTGGCAATGGCTGCCATAATCTGATTATATGCATTGGGATCGCCTGTGGCTACTCCCACTGTCGCCTGTCTGGGTGTTGCTTTATAACTGCTGCTGTTTATCTGTGTACGCTCGGTCTGTTCTCCGTCTACAGTAACTATCTTCCACAGCTGTGCCTTATAGCCGATATGGGCAGACTGCGTAGCCACATATCCGATGGGTTTGGATGCATCGGTGAAGATCTTCTCCTCTGCGGGCACATTTTTTTCCAATACCACGCTTTCGAAACGGATCTTACGATTCGCCGGTCTTGTCTCCACTCCATAAATCGTAAAGGTAATCGTTTTATTTTCGGTGATTCCCTCGATGTAAATAGGGTAATCGGTATTGTTGGTAAATTTCAAATCCTTTCCGGAGTCCCACGCAATCGCGGCATCCGCGGAAGGATCCACATAGCTGACAATCATGGAGTGATTATAGCGCTCGTCCACCTGCAGTTCTGACAGCAGGACGGCATTATAAAGGGTGGTAGATACCTGACAGATTCCTCCGCCCAGACTATCTACTACCTGACCATTCAGATAGGAACCTGCCATATAATATCCGTTGGCCTCACTGAAGGGAGTCACCGCCTCACCTACAGAGAATGTCTCACCGGGATAAATGGTCACGCCATTGATATGCTTACAACCAGTGGCGATATTACCACTGCGGTTGGCATTGGAGGATTTATAGCTGGTAGTAAAGGTTCCCAGCACATCCTTCACCTTGGACAGAGTATCCGCAGAGCCCTCCGGCTCATCCATGACAACCACCAGATCGATGCTGTCGTCCTGATGATTCCAGGTATTCTGGATATAGTCTGATACTGCCTGTACAGAGGCATCCACATCCAGCTTGTAGCCGATCTGTCCGTCTTCGATAATAAAACTGCCATCCACACGGGTCAGATGGGCATTGACTGCCGGTATATCAAAGGAAGCACATTGCTCCTCCAAAAGGCTTTTCAATGTTCCCTGATTGATTTCTACTTTAACCGGATAGACTTTATTTTCTGTCTGTAAGTCCTTGCGGGCTTTGTATCGTGCAATGAGACTTCCTTCTTTTCCAAGAGACACCGCTTCTTCAATGATCTCAGGGTTTGCCCATTTCAGCTGAAGATCCGCCGCAGGGACAGTCACTTCATTTCCCTGTACTGCCATCAGCGTAATCTGCTTCTCACCCAGCGCTGTCACATAGGACTGCACCACATCCTCTGCCTGGGAAACAGTCATCCCGGAAAGTTCAATCTCCCCTGCGTATACACCATCCGCTATGAGATCTTCTTCCTGAGCCTGCACCTTACCTGTCTGCAGTCCAGTCACCAGCAACGCTGCCGCAATCGCAACTATCACGCTGCTTCCGATCCATTTTTTCATAATTTTTCCTCTTATTTACCTAACCTTGAATTCCTAAAACATATATGCTAGAGTGGTTACTAACATCGCAAGTACAACGATAATAATAATGACGGAAGAAAGAATTCTTTTCGTTTTGGAACTATGCATATTAAACAATAAAATCACCTGCTTTTCGCTCTGTCTAAATCTTTATTGAAAGGATATTATAAATGAATTTCCCACTTTTGGCAAGCACCATCCTCTTCTGTATCCTGTTAAACATTTTATTCAAAAAAAGCAATAAGGAAGCAAAAAAAACGGAAGAAACTTTCTGGGACAGAGAACGGCGTTCCAATCTGGTACGCCGTCAGTCACTGGATCACTTAAACTATATTACCATTCCTCTGGACACCCTTCCCACGGAGCTTCTCACCGAGGACGAGGAAGTTTGCAACTGCATCAATACCATTCGTCAGCTCTCCGGGGAAAAGATTGTAAATTTCACCGGTTATACCAATACGGATTTAAAACTGGAGTATGGCGCACCCAATATCAATTTGCTGACCCAGTATGACCAGAACTACACGCTTCTGGTACGTACTTTACAGAAGTGGGCAGACCTTCTGCTCCAAGCCGGCTATGAGCCCCAGGCTGTCATCGTGATGGAATTTGCGATACAGACCGGCACCGATGTGCGCCGCACCTACTATGCATTAGCTGAATACTATCGCGCTGCCGGCAATACCCGGGGAATCCAGAATCTGCTTGAGACTGCCTTACAGCTCCGTTCTCTGAACAAGGAACCTATCGTCCATACTCTGCAAGAATCTTATCTGTAAAACGGCTGGCCTCATTGCGGGTCAGCATTTCCACATCATACTCCACATCTATTTTATGCTTATCGATCAAAGCATATAACCGTTCTTTTTGACGCTGCGTGATGGGCGTCTCTTTTTTTACCTTATAAAGCAACGGCTCCGGCTTAAATTCCGCATCTACCGGAAAGTCCTGGCACAGGCGGTGGTACAGGGTAATGGTTGCCTGGGCATCCGCCAGTGCATCATGAGCACGATGAGGGATCTCATAATGTTTACAAAGAAATGGGAGACTACGGCTCTCTAATTCCGGAAGAAATCGTCTGGCGATTTTCAGGGTGTCTATTCCCTGTCTTTCAAAGGAGCCACCTGCGTTTACTGCGGCTCTCTTCAAAAAGGAGTAGTCGAATATGATATGATGTCCCAGCAATACATCCTCTCCTGCAAAGGAAAGAAACTCCGGCAGGATTTCCGTAATCGTAGGTGCATCTGCCACCATCCTGTTCTCAATTCCCGTGAGTTCCGTAATCCGCTCACTGATTTTCCGTCCTGGGTTTACATAAGTTTGAAAGGTATCTTTCACTTCCCCTTCCCGCACCCGTAAAGCACCAATCTGGATGATTTTGTCCATACGGGGATCTAATCCTGTAGTCTCAATATCAACGGACAAATATGTAGTCAGCATGGAAGTTCCACCTCCCGGGCATTCCCTGTCAGTGGATCTCTTTCCCTGTAATCAAACAAAATCATTTTTCCATACAGAGGTTCCACATGGGTCATACGTTCCATCTGTCTGGCATTATACTCTGCATAGGCAGAAAGCACCTGGGGATTTTCCTCTTCCTTTTTGAAAAACTGATGCACCTGTTCTTTCCAGGCAGGTGACAAACGTTCCTGCGGGGAGAAGTCCGGTCGTTTCTTTAAGTTCTCCCTGCTGTACATATCATGCAATAATAAATCCCGGAAAATTTCTTCATCCTCCGGGGCTTGTTCTATGGCAAAGGCAAACAGGACATCATACCGATAGCCTCTGGCAGGTGTCTGGACGAAGTATCCCTTTTCCTCATAGAACCCGGCCAGCTGTTCATAAAGTGCAAAGGGTGTGGAAAACATGGTCTCCAGTCTGCGTAATGTGTGGACAAACTGGTTGCTGTTGTAATAGATTTCCACCATTTCCTCAATTTTTTTCAGTTTGCGAAGCTCCGGGTAAGAGATCCATTTCGAGTATAACACTTCATAGGGCGGTTTTTCTGTGTAATTTATTCCAAATTCCTCTGCTCTCTCATGCATAGGTGAGCCCTTAAGAACCTTTAGGAAGCCTAACTGTAACTGTTCCGGGTGCATCTCATACACCTGGTTAAAGGAATTCTGAAAGCTTTCATAATCTTCATAAGGCAAGCCTGCGATGAGATCCAGGTGGATATGAATGTTATGTCCCGCATGAAGTCTGCTGACCACTTGCTGCAGGCGTTCCAGACGCATCGGTCTCTGAATGGCCTGCAAGGTTTGGGGATTCGTGGACTGTACTCCAATCTCCAGCTGCGCCAGTCCCGGACGGAGACGCCCCAATACTTCTAACTCCTCTTCCGACAAAATTTCTGCTGCTATTTCAAAATGGAAATTTGTGACACCGTTGTCATGTTCTTCCAGATAGCGCCAGATTTCCAGTGCATGCTCCTTATTGCAGTTAAAGGTTCGATCCACAAGCTTCACCTGATGTACCTTGTGATCCAGAAAAAACTGCAATTCCTGCTTCACTACGGAAAGATCGCGGAGACGCACCTGTTTATCAATGGAGGACAGACAGTAGCTGCAACGATAGGGACAGCCTCTGGCAGTCTCATAATAAATGATCCGGTTGGTGAAATCCTCCAGATTTCCATAAAGAAAGGGCAATGTGGTCATATCTGTAAGAGGTCTGGGTTGCCCGGCAACAATTTCTCCGGCATGGTCGCGGCAAATGGTACCGGCAAGTCCTACAGGACTTTCTCCTGCCAGATAAGTTTCCAGTACTTCCCGAAAGGTGACCTCTCCTTCTCCAATCATCACCCCGGTAATCTGCGGAATCTTCTGTAAAATCTCCCGGGCATTATAGGATACCTCCGGTCCCCCGATCCAGATGGGAACCTGCGGCATCAGCTTATGAAATTCTACCAGTACCGACTGTATCATCGTCCAGTTCCAGATATAACAGGAAAATCCCACAGCATCCGGCTGACGCCGATATAAATCTGCAAGGATATCCTCTTCCTGGTGGTTAATGGTATATTCCGCGATCTCCACATGATCTCTTTCTGTCTCGGGGACACAGGCACGCATGCTGTATAAGCCCGGATTGGAATGTATGTATTTTGCATTAAAGGCGGCTAATAAAAATTTCATACGCTGCTTTCTGTTCTTTATTGATCTCCCAGCTCTGCCCATACCTTTTCCAGATCCTTACGAATCTGTAATTTCTGAGGGCAGGCTTTCTCGCACTTCCCACACTTAATACAATGGTCAGGCTTCTCCGATGTCGGCATATTGTTCCAATCCCTGGACTCGGAAGCAAAATTCTGATAGATATGGTAATTATTCCAAATCTTAAAGCAGCCGGGAATATTGACTCCTGCAGGACAGGGCATGCAATAACGGCAGCCGGTACATCCGTTCTGTACACGTGCCTCCAGTGTTTCTACCACTTCCTTGATCGTTGCCTGTTCTTTGTCACTTAAAGGAACGAATTTCTCGAAGGTTGCCAGGTTATCATCCACCTGCTCCATGGTAGTCATTCCACTGAGAATCACTTTCACATTCGGAAGAGAACCTACCCAACGCAGTGCAAAGGAAGCCACGCTTGCCTTTTCATCCAGTGCGTGAAACTTATCGTTGATATCCTCTGAAAATCCTGCCAACAGTCCACCCTTTATCGGCTCCATAATCACTAGGGGAACATTCTTCTTTACGGTAAGATCATAGCCTTTCATTCCGGCCTGCTCATTCACATCCTTGTAGTTAAGCTGGAGCTGACAGAAATCCCAGTCTTTATAATTCAGCATTTCTTCCAGTACTTCGTAATCATCGTGGAAAGAAAATCCAAAATTACGGATACGGCCTTCCGCTTTCAACTGCTCACAGTAATCCACTACACCCAATTCTACCATGGCATGCCATCTGTCTTTATTCATCGCATGGAGCAGGTAATAATCAATATAGTCTGTCTGTAAATGCTCACACTGCTCTTCAAACAGTCTTTTGGCATCCTCTACAGAGTTTACCAGCCATACCGGCAGCTTCGTGGCAAGATACAAGCTGCTGCGGTCATATTTCTTAAGTGCCTTTCCCACAAAGGGTTCGCTTTTTCCGTTGTGATAAGGATATGCCGTGTCAATGTAATTAACTCCTGCTGTAATTGCCTTATCCAGCATTTTCTGTGCTTCCGGCTCGTCAATTTCTCCCGTTGCAGTCTGTGGAAACCGCATACATCCAAATCCCAGTAAGGATGTTTTATTTCCGCTCTTCATCCCCCGATATTCCATTGTTTTCTACCTCTTCTGACATATTTTCTTCTGCTTCTGTGGGTGTCTGTACCGGCTCTTTCTTTTCCTGGGAGACCTCAGTGGTCTCTTCATCGGTTTTTTTCAATTTAAATTTTCCTACAACCTCGCTTAAGTTCGCAGCGATCACTTCCTGATCCTCAGACATCTTAGATACATCTGACACAACATCCGACACAACGCTTACCGAATTCAGGATCTGGCTGCTTATGTTGGCGGTATTCTGTGTGGACTCCGCAATGTTCTGGATAGCATTGGTAACCTCTGTCATGATCTGACGGATATTGTCTGTCATCTCCGAAATTCTTGAGGAAGTATTATCAATGGTGGTGGCATCCTCACCATACTGTCTGGCTACGGATACAAAACTATCATAGTCAGGTTTTACCCGTGTCTCAATAAACTTTAACAGTTCATTGGAATTTACGGTAAGATCCTGTACAGAATCCCGTACCTGATCAACCGTCTGCTGAATTTCCTGTACGGCAGAGGTGGTTTCATTTGCCAGTTTTCCAATCTCTGTAGCAACTACGGCAAAACCACGTCCCTGTTCTCCGGCTCTGGCAGCCTCGATGGAAGCATTCAATGCCAGCAGATTGATCTGCTCTGCAATACCGGAAATGGTTTCTGCCATCTGTCCGATATTCTGTACCACATCCGTATTACGGATACTGGTTTCCAGCCGGGTTTTAAATTGCTCGGTAATGTCGCTTGCTTCCGCAAAGGCTTTCTCACTGTTCCTGCCGATCTCGTCCGCACGGGAACGAACCTCTTTCGCCATCTGCAAGCTCTTTTCCGTTTCACCTGCAAGTACATTTACAGAAGATTCTACCTCTTCCGTGGAAGCATTCAGCTGCTCTGTGGCAGCGCTGGCATTCATCATATCCTCATTAACGCTGCTCATGTAATTTTCAATCTGTTTAAACTGGTCTGCTAATTCTATCGCGGAGTTATTCAAAAGATTACTGGACTCATTGATCTGTGCTGCACGATCACGAATGCTGCCGATTACTTCTTTATTGCTGTCATACATATTGTTTAAGGATGTACTCATGCGGGCCAGTTCGTCTTTCCCTTTGACTTTCAGACCATCCACCGTGTAGTCACCTTCCGCAAGGGTGGAAGCAAAAACATCCACCTTTCTGATTCTGCGGGATACACGGGAGATTTTGAGAATAATAGCAAGTGCGGAGATCACCAGAGCAATGACGCAGACTGCTACCAGAATCATGCACATCTGGGTAATGGGCTGCATGATTTCCGACTGTGGCATGATCACCAGCAGTTTCCATCCAGTGTCTTCCAGCGTATCATAATAAACATTATAGGCAGCAAGTCCTTCTTTATAAGTGGTAAATCCACTTATTCCGGCACACACCTCTGCTCCTGCCTGTGCAAAGGATGCATTCTCGGAATCCATCACCGAAACCTGACCCTGAATCAGGGTGTCATCCACGCCACCGATATAGTGCCCATCCGCGGTAAGAAGAATAGCATTTCCACCGTCTCCTATCTGGACGGAATTTACGATATCCTGAATCTGATCTAGCATAATGTCGACCGTAATACATCCGATATACGCCCCCGAAGAATAAAGGGGAACCGTGCATCTTGAAATCATTGTGTTCAGTTCTGCGTCATAATAGGGCTGTCCTACTACCACATCCGTGGAATTTTTTGCCTGTACATAGAAATCCTGGTTATGATAATCATATTCCTCTGTCAGGAATTCATCTGTATTCTGCACATCATCCCCACTTCGATATACATAAGGGGCAACATACTGTTTATATTTATTATAAACAAAAGGCTCAAACCAAAGACCGGCGCTATACACAAAATCATTCTGCCGTATCATATTGGAAAGCATTCTCTGATAAATAGGAAGGCTGTTGATGCTGTAAGTCGTCTCTACTACGCTGGCGGCTGTATGTGCCGTTGCCGTAATACGTTTAATGTAAGCATCAATATGTCCTTTCTCCGCATCCAACTCTGAAGTCATGTGCTGGGAAATCTGGGATTCAATTAAATTCTTGCTGGTGCCTGCCGATACAACGGTCAGAATTGCCATCGCAATAATGATTACGGGCAAAATAATAGCCAACATACCGGTACTTATACGTTTAAACTTCATATTTTCGTCCTCCTCTTGCAAGTGGGTACTGCAAAATAGCTACAAATATTATAGTGTAAATTGTCTAAATTTTCAATATGCGGGCTCTTATTTTTGACTATTATTCTGTTATTCTGTTTTTTTATTTTAATTGCTCTTAATTTTAGCTAATTGGGCAAAATCCGTTGTCGCCGCCCTGGGTCTGCCTTTCAATTTTCCTCGGAAAACAACAG
>USSP01000005.1 GCA_900557385.1 uncultured Lachnospiraceae bacterium | reverse complement strand
TTCATCACCATTTTGACCAGAACGTAGCCGGGGAACAGCTTGTGCTCCACCATCTTCTGCTTGCCGTTCTTGTCGATCTCAGGAACCATCTCGACGGGAACCTTGATGTCGCAGATCAGCTCCTGCAGGTGACGGTTCTCCACCATGGTCTGCAGGTCGTTCGCGACCTTGTTCTCATAGCCGGAATAGGTATGTGCCACATACCAATGTGGCTCTTTATCTGCCATACGATCTGCCATACGTCAATCACCCTTATCCTATCTGAAGAATCTTATCCAGGCCAGTCTTGATCACAAAGTCTAACAATGCAATGATGACTGCCAGAATAACTGTAACGACAACAACTGCGGTGGACTCCTTCACAACTGTGTTCTTGTCCGGCCAAACGATACGTTTGAATTCGGCTTTCATGTTCTGAAAAGCGCCTTTTTTCTTTGCAGCTTTTTCTGCTTTCTTCTGTGGTTCGTTCTGCTCTTTGATTTCCTCTTTGATCTCAGAATCTCCCATATCTCACATTCCTTTCATGCTACGAGACTATTTTGTCTCCTTGTGTAATGTGTGTCTTCTACAGAATCTGCAATACTTCTTGGTTTCCATTCTGTCAGGATGAGTCTTCTTATCCTTTGTAGTATTGTAGTTACGCTGTTTGCACTCTGTACATGCCAATGTAATCTTTGTACGCATGTGATCCACCTCCATCTATTCTTATTCTTTTCGATTTTTGAGCATAAAAAAAAGACCTAAATCTCATCTCGTAGACTTACGATAACACAGGATAAGCCCCGCGTCAATCATTTTATCGTAATTTTGCCCATTTTTTAATATTTTTCAGCTTCGTCTCTTGACTTGAAATCCACATGAGCTATACTAAATACATGAAAGTAGGTAACTATACCTTTTAACCGCCATTGATTATTACACGGACGTAATGAAAGGAGAAAGGAGGCTCCCATGGCATCCGCTTTGAATGCAATCTATAATTATTATCTGACTACATACTCGCCGAAGGGAAGTTCTCCTTTTGATTCTCACAAAAGAGACGAGCTTAAAACGGTATGTAATAATATTACCAAATTAAATAAGGAAGCGCCGCTCTATCTGATCAAGGATGTTCGTGAAGCTTCTGCTTTTGCCGTGCACATGAAAGAAAGTGCCCGGGAGTTAGGGAATACCATCTCTTCCCTGAGCGGTTTGGAGGATGGAGAGCTTCTTAATAAAAAAGCTGCCTTTTCCAGCGACGAGTCTTTGGCTACTGCATCTTTCATAGGAAGTAATGCCGAAGCTGCTGCATCTGCATCTTTTGATCTCAAGGTACAGTCTCTGGCTTCTTCCCAGGTCAACATGGGATATTTCCTGCCGGAGGGTAAAGTGGGCATAGAACCTGACACCTACTCCTTTGATATTCTGATTAATGATTTAAACTACGAATTTCAATACAACATTAATGAGGGCGAAACAAACAAGGATATCCAGAACCGACTGGCACGCCTGGTAAACAATGCCAATATCGGTTTGAAAGCAGATGTTGTGGAAAACGATGAAGGTGCTACCTCTCTGCGGTTAACTTCCAACGCCACCGGTGTTCCCTCCGACGGCGGGTTCCAGTTCCGGATCAGTGATACCAATACCAGCAAACGTAACGGTTCCGTCGAATATTTGGGCATTGATTATACCATCCGTCCAGCTGCCAACGCTGTTTTCACCTTAAATGGAGAACCTCGGACTTCTGCCAGCAACAGTTTTGTGGTCGGTAATCAATTTGAGGTAACCCTGCACAATACAAGTAATGATGACAAGGAAACGCATATTGGTTTAAAGACCGATGTGGAATCGCTCACAGACAATATTTCTTCTCTGATCCAGGGATACAATTCTTTTCTGCAGGCGGCCAATGAACACCTTGCCACCGCAAGCGGCAGCCATCGGTTGATTCAGGAAATGAACAGTTTATCTTCCCATTACGGAAGCGACCTGGAACTTGCCGGATTACATATCAATGAAAATGGCTCCATTGATGTGGATAAGGAGCAGTTAAAGGAAGCTGCTCTGGATGAAAATTCGGAAGAATCTTTTCAGGGAATCCGAAACTTTACCAATTCCCTGATGCGAAAGGCCGGTCAGATTTCCTTAAATCCCATGCAATACACGGATCGAACGGTTGTAGCATATAAAAATCCGGGACATAATTTCACCAATCCTTATGTAACCAGTCCCTACACAGGTATGATGTTCAACAGCTACTGCTAAAAAAGGCACTCCGGATGCGGAGTGCCTTTTTTATGTTTCTCTATAGACCGTTCTCAGGCTTCTTTATCTACTGCCGCCAAAGCTGCTGCAATAACTTTATCCATATCATAATACTGGTACTGTCCCAGTCGTCCTCCGAAGATTACGTTCTTCTCCTGTGCTGCCAGTTCTTTATACTGTGCTGCCAAAGCATTGTTTTTCTCATTATTTACCGGATAATAAGGTTCATCTCCCGGTTTCCACTCTGCCGGATATTCCCTTGTAATCACAGTACCGGAGCCTTTTCCAAAGGTAAAATGTTTGTGCTCAATGATCCGGGTATAGGGAACTTCTCTCTCTGTATAATTAACGACTGCATTTCCCTGATAGTTATCCTCTTCCTGCAGTTCCTCTTCCTCAAAACGCAGAGAACGATATTCCAGATGCCCCAGGGCATAATCGAAATATTCATCCACAGGTCCCGTATACACCAGCTTATCCCAGGTAATGGCATCCGTTTCTCCCAGTTCACACACCTGTCCCGGGAACGCACATCCTTCGCATCGTTTCCGCTCTACGATAAGAGGTTTGGCAAACTTACAGTTCAAGCGCACTTCCACGCCTTCCAGCATTCGTTCCACCATCTTCGTGTATCCGTCTACCGGAATTCCCTGATAAGGATCATTGAAATAGTTATTATCATAGGTAAAACGCACAGGAAGTCTGCGGATGATAAAGGAAGGAAGCTCAGTGCAGGAACGCCCCCACTGTTTCTCCGTGTAGCCTTTTACCAGCTTTTCATAAATATCCTTCCCTACTAAAGTCAGCGCCTGTTCTTCCAGATTCTTCGGTTCAATATCCGCATATTCCGCTTTCTGTTCCTCAATCTTTGCCTTCGCCTGTGCCGGTGTCACCACTCCCCACATTTTGCTGAAGGTATTCATATTAAAGGGAAGATTATATAACTCATTTTTATAGCGGGCAATGGGGGAATTTATATAATGATTGAATTCCGCAAACTGCTGTACATACTCCCAAATCTTTCGATCAGATGTGTGGAAAATATGTGCACCGTACTTGTGTACCTGAATTCCCAGTTGTTCCTTTGTATAAACATTACCTGCGATATGATCTCTTTTGTCAATAACCAGGCAGACTTTCCCCTTTTGCTTCATCTCATGGGCAAAAACGGCACCGAACAGTCCCGCCCCCACAATCAGATAATCGTAATGCATGATGGTCTCCTCACTCTTATTTTTTACGATCCATAAACTGTGGATCAACGAAATTAAGCTGACTCATATTGGTAGCATAGCTCTGCATCACTCTTCTTTTATTCTGCATAGCTCTCAGCTTTCCGTTTTCACGCTTGATCACGCTCTCCAATGCAGCCTTGTTCCGTTGTTCGCCCACTTGAATGGACACGCTTTTCTCTGAAATCTGACGGATCAAATCCTGCAATCTGGCAATTTCATCATGGAATTCCTCCGTATGTGCCGGTAAGAATTCCCTTACCTGCTCATAAAGATTATCAAATCCCTCATCCAGGCCATCCAGTTTTTCAATCTGTGCACCCTTCCTATCCATTGTCCTGTCAAAGGCTTCCTGATCAAAGGGTTCTGCCTTAAGCAATGCACTCTGCTGTACATTTGCTTCCTGTATTTCTTCCAAAACCGTCAGTTTTTTCTCAAGGCTTTCGATCATCATGTTTAGATATCGTTTCATGAACAGATGTCCTTTCTCTCGTAATCTCAAACTGCGGGTAATCTTCATAGATACCCGCAGTCTCATT
This sequence comes from uncultured Lachnospiraceae bacterium, assembly GCA_900557385.1. Classification (GTDB taxonomy): domain Bacteria; phylum Bacillota; class Clostridia; order Lachnospirales; family Lachnospiraceae; genus UMGS2037. The sequence continues at coordinate 14,902 of USSP01000005.1, read as the reverse complement.
CTAACACGTTTATTCTGTTTTGTCTAAGACTTAGGAAACCTTTGCCTGCTGCATTACCTGTTTCCAGGTATCCCGCATGCTGCGCAGGTGTTCCAGAATCTCATTGATAATGTCAATGTCCTTTTTTACATTGGCATCCTGCAGTCTCTTAAGCAGATAGCAGTAAACCCGGTCAAAATCCTCAGCTACCGGATAGTCACGATTCAGGGTGGATCGGAATTCCTCAATAATCTTCTCTACCTTCACAATATTGGTGTGGGCTGCGGGAATATCTTTTTTCTCAATCGCCACAATAGCGAGATTACAGAACTTGATTGCTCCGTCATAAAGCAGCAAGGTCAACTCTGCCGGAGAAGCTGTCAGAATCCTGCTTCTGTTATACTGCTGCATCATTTGTTCCTGTGGTGTCATAAACGAACCTCCATGTTTGTTTCTATTAACCCAACATATTGGAAATGGCATTGGTCTTAGAGTTCAGTTTGGAGAGTGCCACCTCCATATTTGAGAACTTTTTATACCACTTATCCGTGTAATCGTTCAGCTTCTCCTGGGCTTCCTTAATCTTGGTTTCATAATCCGACAGTTCCGTTGCCATCTGCTTATCGTTATACAGCTTGTAGGCTGAACTGTAATCCGTTCTTCCCATGAGCTCGGTCAGCTTATCATATAACGTATTGGACAATTTCGTAAAGAAATTAGTTACCAGATCCGGATCATCGGTAATGGCTTTTTTCAACAGATCTTCATTTGCTTTTGTATTGGTGTCGTCATCATCTCCATCAATGTGGAAAACACCTTTTTCGTTATCTGCAGAAGCAAAATAGGACAATGTCGCAATACCGAAATTACCCAGATACATTTTGGAGGTCTGGCCATTCTTATCTGTTACCTCATATCCACCCAGCATAATTTCTTTCATCGCACTGCTTACTGTGTTCAACGTACCATCCCGGCGAAGCAGGGAATCTTTAATCTTCTTTTCCCATTCTTCCACCTCACTGTCAGACATCGCATCCTTTTCTTCACTGGTCAGCGGTTCATACTTGGATGCACTGTCTGCATTGTATAAGGTATCTACTTCTTTAATCAGTTCATTATACTCTTTGATAAATTTTTTGAGCATATCATAGATACCGCTGGTATCATTTTCCGTAGTGACATTGATTGCCGTATCATCCCCGTCTTTTCCATCCGGATCAGTCACCTGATTGATGGTATAAGTCAGTCCGTTGATTTCAAAGGTATTACTGTCAAAGGTAAACTCTGCACCATTTAAATGAATCTTGGCATCCTTTCCGTCAATCTTCGTGGCATGATTTGCCAGTGTATCATCTGTGGAAAGTCCCAACGCTTCCAGAGCGGTTTTACTGACATCGTCTGCCACTTCCAGAGAAAAGTCAGATGCTTCACCCGATTTGGCTGCACTGATAAAAAATCTTCCGTTGGTAGCATCAAAACCGGCATTTAAGCCGGCATCCTTCAGGGAAGAAACCACATCACTGATTTTCGCATCGGAGGCAAATTCCAGTTCCTTCGTCTCTCCGCCAATAGTGAGATTAAATTTTGCAGTGTCTCCGGTAAATCCCAGTTCTTTCAATGTGGTATCTGCGGTTACACTCTTGTCCGCATTCTCCGCGTTGGTTATCTTTCCGCCAGTAAGATAAGCTGTCTTTGCAAGCTGGGTAATATTCAGTTTCTGTGTACCGTTCATGGCAGTACCACCGGTCAAAACACTGACCGCATTGGAATTCGACACTTTTGTGGTTTTCTTCGCATAATTACCGGTAAAACGCATATCACTCAGCGTATTTGCGTAAAAATTGTAAATCTTTGTATTCAGGCTCTGCCATGCATCAATTTTCCAGGACAGTTTCGTCTGCGCTTTCTGTAAAGAAGTTACCTTCTGACTTCTGGCACTGGCCAGTTCATTAATAATGGTCTCCGTATCAAGACCGGAATTCATACCTGTAATTCTGATTGTCATACTATATCCTCATACTTATCGTTTTTCATCTACCATGATACCTGCCATCTCCCAGACCTTCGCAATCATATCAAGGGTCTTCTCGGGAGGAAGTTCCTTGATGACTTTCTTGGTATCTTTATCTACAATCTTAATGGTTACCCGGTTGGTGCCCTCATGAATTCCGAAAATTGCTTCGGAGTTATTCATGTTTTTATTCATCTGCTCAACTGCTTTTTTGATTTTATCCTGATTCTGTTCAAAGGTCTGGATATAATCATTTCCGCCGTTTTGACTATTTCCGGTCTGTCCGTCGGAATTTTTCTGCTGTGGCTGTGTCTCTGCCACACCTGCAGTCGTAGCATCCACAAGTTTTGCTGCTTCAGTGGAGACTGCATCCGTGCTTTCTACCTGCTGAGGACGTGCTTCAGACTGTGCCTTTACATTCATCTGATTTTGTAAACTCATTACTGATCCTAATGGTTCTATTGCCATTGTTGTCACCTCCATGTGAAAATCTGTTTATCTGGATTGCTTTCTGTATTTAATATCGGTTAATTTCTTCGGAAATTAAGGGGAATATGCAAAAAAAGATGGCAAACAGCTCCCTGTCAGAAGATTGTTACAGGAAATTGTTTTACCATCTTTTTCTCCTTCTACTTTGGTTCTAGGAAAGCAACGCATCTAGTTCTGCAATGCCTTCCGTGTTGGTTGCCTCCTCATTGGCTTTCTGGATCTGCAGATAGACTTCCTTTCGATAGATTGGTACATTTTTGGGCGCATTGATACCGATCTTCACCTGCTCTCCCTTGATTTCCAACACGGTGATCTCAATGTCATTGTTAATCACCAGTGCTTCATTTTTCTTTCTGGATAACGCTAACATTTCGCACCTGCCTCCTGTTTTTTTGCATTCAGTTTCTCATAGATGGGATATTTCACTGCATACTGGTCACTTTCAAGAATGATCTGGCAAGCAAGACGGTTTTCGGAATTAATCACAATAGGTGCTCTGAGATTAACACTCATCGCTTTTACATCCTTGGGTACCGTCAGGGTCACAAGCACCAGCATTTCCTCGGGATTTAATTCTCCTAAGGGTTTCAACAGTTCATACTCTACCTCGGGATTGTAGGTTTCCTCCACCAGAAGAGGATCCAATACCGGCATGGCAAACGCAGGCTCATCAAGAGATTGCAGCCAATGCACACTGTTCACCTTATCCTTCTCTTCATTGTGAATCAATGTAAAGCTCTTCAAGTCCGGGAATCCTACAATTCCTCCTGGGAAAGTAATAATTTTGTCATCATCAATGACAACTTCTCCGAAATTCTTGGTAGTGATCTTCATCGTTTTCCTCGTTTCTGCGCGGCTTACGCGCACTTAAAGTTTATGTCTGTATACTCCTGCACAGTACCGATTTACAGATAATTAAGCAAGGTTGTCTGAAGAATCTTACTGGTGGCAAGAAGGGCTGCTTCGTAGGAAAGCTGCACACTCTTTAACTGTACCGTCACTTCTGTGGCATCACTGTCCTCGTTTTCAGACTGCAGGCTTTCGTAGGTGGTTTTCTGTTCCATGAGACGGTTTTTCGCCAAATCCAGGCGGGCACTTCGGGTGCCGCTGCTGGTGATTGCCAGGTCTGCCTCATCCAGATAGCCCTGTTTCTTGGTCACGGCATGTTCAAACCGTTTCTGCACATCGTCACGAATGTAGCCATATGCCTTCTCAGCTGCCGCAATCTGTCTGGTGAGCATCTTATACTCATCGGTGCCTTCCTCGTACTTGGTGCGGTACTCTTTCAGATTTGCCACGGTGTTTTCGATATTTTCCAGCTGGTCGATGGCATCCCGTAAATCGTTAATATCCTGCTGCATATTGGGGTCAAAGCACTCGTAGGCATTGGTGTTGACCTGTACCTTCTGGTTGTAACCGATGTCATACTCGATTTTCTGGTCTGCAACCGTATTTTCACCGTTAGCACCGGTATTGTATACAATCTTCGCCGGATCACCGTTTGGAACCGTTTTCGTGCAGGCAAAATAATGTTCCGGGTTCAAATCGCCTTTTGCCCACTGGGATTTATCATAGTTTACCCGGAGCGTATCATCGGATTCCATCATTGCCTTGTATACATGATCCCCCAGGAGAAGTTCGCCTGTTTCCGGGATAAAACGGATTTCGTTATCACCCAGCGGTGCATAGGCTGCATCTTTGCCCGCCGCATTAATGGAAACCATCGTCTGATTCACCGTTGCATTCTGGGTCTTGTCTATCATGTTACCATGACCATCATCCACTTTTTCTGTCCAAGTAATATCTGTGAGGGGATTTCCTCCCAATGACAGAGTCGGTGCGGTGTCATTGATATTGTCGTAGGACAACCGGATGCGATGCAGGGTATTTTCTACAATACTGTCTGTTTTTCCCTCTAAGTCATCCAATGTATCATAATTCATGAAGTTCTCCGAGGTGATTTTATCCAGATCATGAAGTCCGGTATATTTAATCTCATCGATGGAATCCTTGGTAAAGTCCTCGTTAATGTTAAACTGCGCCTGGGTCTGTTCCTGAAAGGTCAGCGGGGTATCAGTGCGGTATCCGGTGAAGATGAAACGACCCGCATAGTCCGTGTTGCCAATGGAATAATACTCCTGAACGAGGGAATCCATTTCTTCCAGAATTACTTTCAAGTCCGAACTCTGCATTCCCTTCTTGGCACCCTTTCCCACCTGTTCATAGAGATTGTTGATAATATCCGTCAGGTTCGCCATGGCATCCTGTGTGGTTTTCATCCAGCTTTCCGCATCGGAGGAGTTGTAGGTATAGTACTGCTTAACCTCAGTCACGTTGGTGTGCAGGCGCAGGGCACGGATTGCCACCACCGGATCATCGGAGGGCTTGCTTACCTTTTTACCGGTGGACATCTGGCTGCTTAATTTATCCTCTGCCACTTTGTTGTTGTTAATGTTATACAGTGTATTGTTTTGCATGATACTATTGGTAATTCTCATGACAATTCCTCCGTTATACGCCGGTCTCCAGAATCAGGCGGTCATAAACCTCTGACAACACCTGGATCATTTTAGAAGCCAGATTGTAATTATATTGGAAACGTACCAATTGTACGCCTTCTTCTTCCTCGTCCACCCCCATGACGGAAAGGCGCTGGTTATCCACGCTTTTCTTAATTCCCTCATAGGTATTGGTAAAGGTTTCTGCGCTGCTGGCATTCAATGCCACGTCAGAAAGCAGGCAGTCCAGGAATTCTCCCGCCGAGCCTCCGCGGAAGGACATGCCGCTTTTATCTGTCATCAGCTTGATTAGGCTGGTGATGACATCATAGGCATCCACACCCAGGCTGGAATCTGTTTTGGTTGCCAGCTTGGACGGGTCATCAATCAGCTCCTGGTTGATCTGGAAATTAAATGCGGTAATCTGATAGTATTTATTCTTATCAATCTCACCGTTGGCACCCAGTCCCATCTCAAACTGTCCACCCTCGGTTTTGCCCCCGGTAAAAATCCAGGTTCCTTTCTGTCCGGATGAGGTATAGCCATCCTGTAAAATCTTATTAAAGTTCTGGGTAAAGCTTCGCAGGAATTCATTCATCTGTTCCATGTAGTAAGGAATGCCCTGGTAATCATAGCTGTCTCCTACCTGTGCTTTCAAACCTACCGCATTGGCACCAATGGTAGAATCACATTTGGCATCATCAATGGTAAAGGTGTAAGTACCATCCACCTCGTTAAACTCCCAGTCGGTGTAAGCATAGGATTTATTGCCCAGATTGATGGTTCCGGTTTTCGGTAATGTGGATTTGTTTAAATCCAGAAGATTTTCGTCAGTCACCTGTACAGTCAGGGAATGATATCCCGGATTTCCAGGCTGTACATCCGTTACTTTTCCATTGAAATAGTAGTTGTTATTACCATCCCGCATCTCAATCAGACCCTGCAGCTTGCCGCCAATGGAGGGATTGGTCATGGTAAAGGTATTGCCATTGGTCCAGCTGATGTCATACAAGCCGTCTGCGTCGGACTGGTTCACTCTGCAGTCCCGGACATTACACTCCAGCTGCTGATAACTGGAGCCGTCCACCAGAGTCTGGCCTCCGGCGATTTTTACCAGGTAACGGGTTCCTCCCGTCTCTCTGCCAGGGTCGTTGGGATCCATAATGGGACTTTCCTGGGTTTCCACATGCACCAGTTCGGATAACTGGTCAATCAGTAAATCTCTTTTATCCCGTAAGGTATTGGCAGTGGTTCCCGTCATCTCAATCACGTTAATCTGCTGGTTCAATGTCGCAATGGAACTGGCGATGGAATTGATGGAATCGGTAGTCAGCTTGATTTCATCGTTGATATCCTTCTGAATCTTATTCAAATCCGCTGCCATGGTATTAAAATACTCTGCCATGCTGGATAGGGAAGAAATAAAGTCTTTCTTCACCGGATTGGAATCCGCACCATTGGTAATAATGTTCTGCAGTGCATTGCTGATATTGCCATAGAGTGTAGAGAAACCAGTCTTTCCATCATCCTTCAGATATTGCTGTACCTGCATCTGGTAGTATTGCTTAATCTCATAAATGCCAAGTCTGGTATTGTTAGAGCGATACTTGGCATCGTAAAACTCACTGCGGTTTCTCTCGATTGCAATGGTTTCCACACCGGCACCGGCACATCCGTATTTTACAAAAGTCCGAAGCGGAGCGTTTGCTTCCTGCACCACGGTCTGTCGGCTATAGCCCTCCGTGTTTGCATTCGCGATATTATTGTTTGTTGTATTTAACGCCGCATTGGCGGAGCGAAGTCCGCTTCCGGCAATCATTAATCCAAAAAATTGGGAAGGCATTGTGCCACCTCCTTACTTATGCCATGGAGTTTAACAAATGCTCCAGCATGCTGTCTACTACGTTGATGTAACGGCTGGATGCATTGTACGCATTCTGAAACATCACCATAAACTGTAATTCCTCATCGGTGGAAACTCCGGCAATCTGTTGTCTCGCCTCCTCGATGGAGCTTACGGTGTTCTGCTGGCTTTCCGTCAGTGCATTGTATACATAGCCGGAGTTTGCCACCTGGGTGACCAGGCTGTTGTAATACTGGACGAAGTTGACTTTGGTGGCCACATTGGGATTGAGTGTCCATTTCTCATCCTGAAAGGCCTCCGCCAGTTTTGCGGCGGTCTCGTAATCTGCTTTATCATCTGCTTTCATAAATCCCAGATTGGAAGGCGAATCCTTGTACCAGGGATTTACAATAAGATTGGTGGTAGTGAAGCCTTCTGTGGCATCTACCGCCATAAACAAAGGCTGATACCCTGCACTTTCCAGTACGTCGTTGATCGTAGTGGTCAGGCGATTCATCATCTGATCGAACTCTGCCTCTACGTTCATAATGACAGACTTGGAAATATCCCGGTTATAGGTGTCCAAATCTTCCATGTCCCTGTAGGTGGCATGGCGGTCGCCTCTCGCCAAAAGGACTGCCTTCAGCTGTCCGATATCCGAATTCATGGCGGTGAAAATCTCGTTGGTCAGGTCAAACACCCTGGCATTGGAAATATCCAGATAGTCCTTTCCTTCCTCATCGGTACGCATCTTTGCACCGAATTTCCAGTAGGGAGTGACAAAGCCGGTGGTGCCGTCCGTGGCAAGTCCTATTTCATACACCTGGTCACCTTTCAGGAAATCTGTCCCTTCGATCTGGATGCTGACATAACCCTGTGCATTTTCCGTGTAAGTCATGTTTACCAGTTTTCCCAGTTCATCCAGCAATAAATTCCTCTGGTCACGAAGATCGTTCGGTGTCTCTACGCCGCCTGCCTCAATATGTACAATCTGGTCATTCAGTGTTGCAATCTGGTGTCCATAGCTGTTAATGGTTTCCGTCAGGCTGGTCACTGTGGTATTTAGTTTATTCTGGTAGTCTACCATACCGTCATACACAGCCTTCGCACGCTCCGTAAGCTGTGATGCACGTTGCACAAACAATCCCTGGATAGTGGAGCTGGTAGGATCTTTCACCAATTCCTGAATCGATTTCCAGAAATTGGCAATGCCTTCCGAAAATTCCTCACCGCTGAACTCACCAAGTAAGGTTTCCACTTCACTTAATGCATCTGTCGAGGTCTGGTAAAACATGCTTCTTCCGGATTCTTTCCGGTATGTTTTATCAAGGAAAACATCTCTGACTGCTCTTGTTTTGGAATACTGGACACCAAGTCCAACCTGTTCATTGGAAATCTTGGCTGTAGATTTAAGAAGAGTATTATATCGACGGGTATTATACAGAATCTGTTGTCTGGTGTACCCGGTTGTATCTGTATTCGTAATATTATGACCAGTCGTATTCAAAGAGTTCTGACTGGCCTGTAATCCGGAAGTTCCGACATAAAGGGAGCCCATTAACGGCATTGCTATCACCTCAACTTACTATTGTTTCGCGTCGAAGCCGCCCTCTCCCATATCGAATGTGGTACCTGTGTTATACGCACCTCTATTATAGTTGGCAGTTTCCGGCGCTTTTCTGGCTGCCTGCAGAAGGTTCAAATCAAACTCTACCATTTCCAGTGCATTGGCAATCAGTTCTCTGTTCTGATTGTTAATCCTCTCCACATGGTGTACGGTCTGCTTTAATTTGTCATAGACTTCCGCCAGCTGCTTCTGTGCCTCAGGCCGCCTCTCCAAAATGCGGATAATATCCGGCAGCCTAATCGTGGTAACATCCCTGTTAATGACTGCTGCAATCTCTTCCATCGTCTTCTGTCGTTCCTTCTCCAGTTTCTGAATCCGATTGACAACAATCTGCTCATCTTCCGTGATCTGCTCTAACTCCTGTGGCTTCCCTGCCACAATAATCGGAGTTTTTTTGAGAGAATATCCCAATAGTTGTTCATATTCGCTATTTTCCTGTTCCAAAACAGAAACAAGATTTTCAATAATGCTTGCCACCGGGATATCCTCTCCTTATCTCTTTTATGCTTCTTCCATATGCCGGATCAGTTTATCCGCAAAGGACTCACTGCTCACCTGATAGGTACCGTTCTGAATCTGTGCCTTATACTTTGCAACCAGATCCTCCCGGACATCCGGGCTGTTCTGTACTGCCTGTTTGGCAATCTGCATATCCCTTCCCATACTGGAAAGTTCGAGCTGATCAGAGAAGCTTACGTTCGAAGCTTTCTGAGCCTTGTTGGTTTTGCGGGTATTATATATCTGCTGTACCTGGGTATAAGCCTCAATACGCATATCTACTCCTCCTTCTGTTTATCATTGATATTATAAATATCGGAACAATCGGAAGAAACTTTATACCCCCACGAAAAAAAGTGGCCGATCTTTAAAGACCATCTTTAAAGACCTGCCACTTTTTATGTTTCCTTTCATCTCTTACAGTTTGAAAGTTGCAATTGCATTCTGTAGCTGTTCCATGTTATCACGCAATCTTTCTGTTTCCGACTGAAGCAAAGCCGCGGACTCCTGCTGCTTCTCCAGCACGCGGTTTACCTCTTCCGTGGATCTCACCGTATTCTCTGAGGATTCACTGATCGCATGTACTTCTTTGAGTACCTGATGACGACTGCCGTTCATTTCATCCACTTCACCGGACACCGTCTGCATATTGCCAAGAAGTTTCTCCATCACTTCGTTAATGCTGTTGAAAGCTTCAATCGTACGCTGTGCGCTCTCCACCTGATTTTCTGAAATAGAAGTTGCAGTAAGAACCTTTTCTACCGCATTGGTAGAATATGTGGAAACTTCTTCAATCATCTTATGAATTTCCGTAGCCGTGCTTCCGGAAGTATCAGCCAGTTTACGGATTTCCTCTGCAACGACAGAGAATCCTCTTCCTTGTTCACCGGCTCTTGCTGCCTCAATGGATGCATTGAGGGAAAGCAGATTGGTCTGTTCTGCAATATCCTGAATCATATTGACGCATTTCGAGATCTGATCCAGTTTTTCTCCCAGCTTCTCTACGTGCTCGCGAACCTCTTTGGTTGCGGTTGCAGTATCCTCAGACTGATGAACCATCTGCTCCACAGTCTGCATGCCATTGTCGATCTGCTCTTTGGAATTTTCCACCTGTTCAATGGTATCCATCAGACTGCTGCTGACACTCTTGATCCGTACAGACAATTGTTCCATCTGCTCGTTACAGCCTGTAATCTCATCATTCTGATTTCCAACGATATTGTTAATCTCTTCCATTTTCTCGCTGACGCTCTCAATCATGGAATTCAACTCATCGCTGCTGTTCTTAACTTTCTCACCGGAAGCTAAAACTTCATCTTTCATCCGTGCCACCGTGAGAATCAAATCCCTCATTTTATTAATGGTGTTGCCTAATGCCTTGTGCAGTTTACCGAATTCATTGTGGGAAGCCGTTTCTCTGTCTATCAGTGCAATCAATTCACCTTCCGAAACCTTATTCAGTTTCGCAACATTCTTCTGAATATTCTTGGTAATGCCCATGGTGATGATGGCACCAAGTCCCACTGCTACCATGCAGGCAACCAATACAAGACCTACCGTAATATTACGGATTGCCTTCGTACCGGATGTAATATAGGACTTGGGTACAAATACCTTTAACCTGCCACCCGTTACCTCACTGTCTGCAGTCATATAGAAATAAGATTTACCGCCAATCTTTACGTATGTATCGCTTGCCGTCTCATCACTTACGGAAGTTGTGTCGATCTCATTGCCGATATTAATGGCTCTTCCATCTGCTGTGACAAAGGATACCAGACTGTCCTCTCCAAAATCCAGTCCCTCCAGAAGGCTTCTTACCCCTTCATAGCTGACATCTATCACGACAAGTCCCTGTCTATCACCACTCTTGAAAGCCTTGCTGCAATACAAAATATATTCGTCAGGTTCAATCTCCATATACTTATCTACACAGGGATGGCTGCTGCCCCAATGTACAAAGCTGTCAGCAAGCATGCCGGCATCTTCGGAGTCTGCCAGGGTTTCAATGAAGCTGTTGATAGACGCCGAGCTTAAGGTTCTGGTAGTAACTACCTTCGTTCCGGCAATAGGAACAATTTCAATTCCGGCAAGAAGCTTACTGGATGTTTCCTTTACATTCAGATTATCACGAATGGTATTCTCTGCCAGTGTCTTCTTGGAGCTGCTGGTATCAAAGCCTCCCAGGGAATAAGAAGTGACCGTATTGTCCTGGGCAAGTTCCATGGTGACAGAATTCACCGTCTGCATGGAAGCGTCCAGGGAACTCATGGTCATCTCCACTGCTGTATAGGCAGATGATTCATAATTATCCGTCAGACCATTATAAGACTTCACATAGGAAATCCATCCGATGAGGATCATAAAAACAATGGGAAGTGCAAATCCCATGATCAGCTGTGTCCGAATAGAAAAAGCGATTTTTGTTGGTTTTTTGAAAGAAATTTTTTTCTTTTCCTTCTTGTCTGTTTTCTCTTTTTCGTTTTTTTCTTTTTTCTCTTTTTTCTTTTTTTCTTTCGGAGTCTTTTCTTTCTTCTCCTTCGTTTTTTTCCCGCTGCCTTTCTCTTTTTCTGTCTTCTGTTCCGCAGGTTGTTCTATTTCAGGCTGCTTGCTATCCTGTACTTCCCTATCCTGTTCTTCCCAATTCTGTTCTGAAGTTTCCGCCATCGCCCAAACCTCCTCATATATATTTCCAGATATATAGTTATCTGAATTCGTTAATGCTTATATTATACAATATTTTATATAAAAATCAAAATATTTTTACATTTTTGTCATACAAAACGTTTTCATTTTTATTTTTTTATTAAATCTATCAAAAAAATAAAAGCCAGTTTTTCTGAAAGTCGTTCATTTTGTGCTATAATGTGCTTTGAGTGGTGGGAAGCCGGTCTGGCTTCTCTCAAAATAAAAGGATAAGGATAAAAGAATGAAAACAGAAAATCAAAAGTATATGGATTACATGTTAGAACAACTGCAGCAGCTTCTTTCCATTGACAGTCCCACAGGCTACACCAAAGAAGTGGCAACATACGTGTGCAAGGCCTACAAAGACCTGGGTTATGATGCACACCTCACCGTAAAAGGCGGCGTATTCGTCGATTTAGGTCCTGTGGAAAAAGAACCGGAAAACAATGCCCTTCTACTGGAAGCGCATGTAGATACGCTGGGTGCCATGGTGGCTACCATCAAGGATAACGGCCGGCTCCGTCTGACTCCCTTAGGCGGTATGAATCCTAATAATGCCGAAGCGGAAAACTGTCGCGTCTTTACCAGAAACGGTAAAACATACGAAGGAACTTTCCAGCTGGTCAATGCCTCCATTCATGTAAACGGAGATTTTGATGATACCAAGCGTAAGTACGAGGATATGGAAGTTGTTCTGGACGAGGATGTGAAATCAAAGAAAGACACAGAAGCACTGGGCATCATGGTGGGAGATATCGTGGCTTTCGATCCCCGTACCTGCATCACCAAAAGCGGTTACATCAAAAGCCGTTTTCTGGATGACAAGCTGAGTGTGGCTATCCTGTTAGGTCTCGCCAAATGGATGAAGGAAGAAAAAATAACACCTTCCCGCAGAATTTACCAACATATTACCGTTTACGAGGAAGTAGGCCACGGAGCCTGCGGCACAGTTCCTGCAGATGTCAGTGAGATTTTGTCTGTGGATATGGGATGCGTGGGAGAAGGTTTGGGATGTACGGAGCATCAGGTCTCAATCTGTGCCAAGGACAGCAGAGGCCCCTACAACTATGATGTCGTAGGAGCCCTGATTGAAGCTGCCACCGCTGCCGGTGCAGATTATGCCGTGGATGTCTATCCCCACTACGGTTCAGATGCCGATGCTGCACTGACTGCAGGCTATGATGTCCGCCATGGTCTAATTGGAGCCGGCGTTTATGCTTCCCATGGTTATGAGAGAAGTCATATTGACGGTGTAGAAAATACTTTGGAACTTCTGAAAAAATATATCAGATGATTACTCAAACGTATCCATGCCTTCTTTTAAATTCTTTTCCACATATTTCATAATGTGACGGTTATCCTCCGGCATCTGGCAGCCTACAATGTAGATGCCCTGATTGTCGGAGCACCGAATCACCGTCCCTTCCAGTTCCGCATGCTTAGGAATCGCAAAATCTTCGATCTTTATTCGTATCTTCTTACCCTTGTTCTCCATAAAGGAGGGATCTGTCACAAGAAATGCAAAACCATTTGCACTGATATTATCCATCTTACCCCGGAAGGTCTCACCGGAATCCTGCATGGTAATTGTACAGTTATTGGTAATGTCCATTCTGGGATACTTACGCCGGTTCTTAATCTGCGGTCTGGAAGTCAACTCTACTGTGAAGTTTCCTTTCTCTTCTTTTCCGCCGCTTAACCTTGCAGTCTTCCAACTATAGATTACATTTCCGACGGTTACCTGAAGCATACAGTCCACAGGTTTCTTATAGGTCTGGTTCGTATTTAAAGACACCGTGAGAACATTGTCGGTATGTGCCAAAAGTTCCCCGTGGTATTCCGCTTTCTGGGATTCATCTGCCAACTCAACTCTCACCTTCATGCCGGGCTGTAAATCTGCCACCCCCATGAAGCCTCCGACTCCCAGTTCGCACATCAATGCCTGAACGGTATCCTCAATATTGTTAATATTTTCTGCACTCTCATTATATTTGCTCAGCATTCTCCTACTGATCTCGCTGGAGCTGCCTATGCATTCCGTAATGACCTCCACAATATCGGATACCTGTTCCATATTATCGACCAACTGCTTATTGGAAGTTTCTACTTCTTTCATTGTTGCGTCAATTACCTGGATATGATCTCCCAGTTGGGCGGAGTCCTCCGTAATCTTGCCTACATTCTCGCCGGTAAGCGTGACCTTCTCCAGAGTGAGTTGAATCAGCTTTATAGTCTCTTCCATGGAAGCCATCATCTTATCGGAGATTTCTTCCAGTCTGTTCAATGCTTCGCTGATTTGTGTAGAAGAAACTTTTGTCTCCGTACTCAATGTACGAATCTCATCTGCAACTACCGCAAAACCTTTTCCGGCTTCTCCGGCACGGGCAGCCTCAATGGAAGCATTCAAAGCCAGTAGATTGGTCTGTCCTGAGATTTTGTCAATCTTACCGGTTTCCTGCATAACCGTTTCGAACTCTGTGCGGAACTCCTGTAAAATATCCTCCACCTGTGTGGAAAGCTTTGCCATGGTTCCGGCTGTTTTTACCAGGCTGTCCAGATCCGTAGAACTGGTTCTGGCATGCTTTTTCGATTCACTGGTAAGCTGCACCATCTCCTCGATCATATCAGCAACCTGTTTCACCCGTTCGCTGATGTCAGAGGTCATTTCCTTTGAAGAAGTACTCTGCTGCTGCAGACTATTGTTATTGTCTGTAAGCTCATTTAATCCCAGCATCACAACATCCGAACCATGCTTATTCTCCGTAGCAAGTTCCCGTACCACTGTGATTCCATCCATCACCGTATTCGATGCCGTTTTTACTTTTTCCACGGTGGTTACTACACGGTGCAGATCTGCCTTGATGCTGTCTGTCAGTGCTCCGTCAGATTCATTCAGATGGCGGATAGACATCACATACCCAATATAACACAGAATCAGACACGCCACCTGCAGCTGGTAGTTTTTCATATCGGAAGCGGAATTGCATCCCAGAAAAACACCACGATAAACGGCACTGATCAGTACGCTTAATACATTAGCAATCCCACAGTGAATCATAAACTTTCGGTTTTTGTATAATACCAGCAGACTCATCACCGGCAAAATATAAGTGAAAGAAATCGGTGATGCCGTGGTACACATAACAAAGGTGTAGAATATTCCGTATCCAATTACCAGATCTCTACGATAAAGATCCGTTTCCTTCCCTTTCATACGAAGTATCAATTCTCCAATCAAAAAGGGAATCCAACACAACAGCACAAAAATA
>USSP01000004.1 GCA_900557385.1 uncultured Lachnospiraceae bacterium | reverse complement strand
AATCTGGCGGGCTCCCGCTACCGACCAGCCGTTTTTCTCAAAAAACTTCCGCATAAACCGGTACAGATCCCGCATCTGGCTGCCGGTGCCACATTTCTCAAAATTAATGACAAAGGCATTCCTGCCATTTAAAAGCAGGTTGTGATGCTGCAAGTCACCATGGCATATCGGAATCATGCCTTCTGCTTGTGCCATCTGTGATACTTCTTCTATTGCCGCTGCCTGACGGGCGATTTCTTCCGCCTGTCGGAAAAAGGGCTCATAATTCTGGGATAAAAATAACTCAAAATCCGTCTTCTGTCCACGATTTTTCAAAAATTTACGAACCTTGCGAAGCTCTCTGCCCCGTTTTTCAAATTCCTGGGAAGGTGTGGGTAACTGTTGTCCCTCTGTTTGCTGAAGGGGCAGCTGCATCACGCTGTGGAGACGTGCCATAACTTCGGTCAGATACAGGATTTCCTCCCGGTCACGAATATTGCATTCCCTTCCTTCCACATAGGATTTACACAGATAGGCAGTCCCATCCGTGTCGATGGTAAGCAGTTCTCCCTCTTTATTGGGCAGAAGGGTTTCTGCTCCTTCAAATCCCGCTTCCCGGATTTGTCTGCACACCTGATCCTGAAACAGGATTTTCTCTCTGGGACCCATGTATTCCTTTAAAATAAACAGACCCTTCGGGGACTCACACACAAAAGCGTCTCTTCCCCTCCAGGTTTGCAGGATTTCCAACTCATACTGCTCCAGCAGACTGACAGCGTTGCTATTCACTTGCTTCCCCCCTATGGTTATTTCTAACCTATCTTATGAGGGTACTGTAACAAATATTCTTTCGTATTGTGTTCCGGGTGTTCCAGTACATCCTGGAGCATCTCATTGAGGATTTTTCCCAACTCCGGCCCCGGCTCAAAGCCTGCCTGAATCAAGTCTCTGCCGGTCACTGCCAGATCTTTTAGGGACAGACATTCCCTGTCTTTCAGGATGGCATGATATAGTGCTTCCACCCGGGCGATCCAGTCCAGCTTTTCCTGCCGTTCAAAAAAGCTCTGCGCCATGGTATCCGCTTCCTTTACCTGCAGCAGCATAGGAAACAGATCCTCTCCCACCTTCCATACTGCCCGGCGCACGCTGCGTCTCTCCGCCGGGAAACGGTAATCGTGGAAGCTGATGAGCTTCGACACCACATGAATCGTCTCGTTATCAAATTTCAACCGGCGCAGAATGCTTTTTGCCATCTCCGCACCAGCTTCCTGATGTCCATGAAAATGGTCAATCCCCTGTTCATCCGTCTTTTTCGTCTCCGGCTTGGCGATGTCGTGAAACAGCATGGTCAGCCGTAGGTAACGGTTCGATGGTGCAGCGAGCATACTGTGCAAAATATGTTCGCCCACCGTATAGCAGTGATGGGGATTGCACTGTTCTGTCTCCATGCAGCGATCAAACTCCGGCAAAATCACTTTGGTAATGCCGGTTTCATAAGCCACCCGGAGATAGTCCGGATGCATGGATTCCACCAGTTTGACAAGTTCCACCTGGATTCGCTCCGCGCTTACAGATCGCAGGTTAGGTGCCAGTTTCCGAATCGCAGCCTTAGTGGCAGGCTCAATTTCATATCCCAGCTGGGCAGAAAAACGCACCGCCCGCATCATGCGCAGGGCATCTTCCGAAAACCTTTCTTCCGGGCTTCCCACACAGCGGATGATTCCTTCTTCCAAATCCGCCATTCCGCCAAACTCATCAATCATGCCTTTTTGGGGATTCCATGCCATGGCATTAATGGTAAAATCCCGGCGTTTCAAATCCTCGGTAAGCAGGGAGGTGAAAATCACCTCCTTTGGATGCCGGTTGTCCTCGTATTCCCCATCAATCCGATAGGTCGTCACCTCATAGCCCACATGCTCCAGCATCACGGTCACTGTGCCGTGCTGGATCCCGGTGTCGATGGTATGGGAAAAAAGCGCCTTCACCTGTTCTGGACGGGCAGAGGTGGTAATATCCCAGTCACTGGGAGTTCTCCCCAGCAGACTATCCCGGACACAGCCCCCCACTGCATAGGCCTCGTATCCTGTCTGCTCCAGTGTCTCTATGATCTTGATTACAGAAATGGGTGCTTCTATCATAAATAGGGAATAATCTCCTTTACGGAATCAAAAATCAGATGTGGCTCTACTTCAGACTGTGCTGCATCCTCCATGGTAGCTTCGCCACTGAGTACCAGCATACTGTAAAGCCCGTTGTTTCTACCGGCTGCCACATCGGTATACAGCCGATCTCCAATCATAATAACCTCCTCCTTCGGAAGCTTGATGCGGTCAATGAGATAATCTATGATATCCCCGTTCGGCTTTCCGATAATCCGATCAGGATAACGGAATGCGGAAGCATGGATAAAGGCGTGGATTGCCCCGGCATCAGGGATAAATCCGGTTTCCGTGGGGCAGTTATAGTCGGGATGGGTGGACAGATACGGCAGTCCTGCCCGGACAAAATCACAAACCTTGCACATCTTGGCATAATCCAGCGTCGTATCAAAGCCTACCACCACCACATCCGGGTGTTCGTCCTCTAACATAATACCTTCCTGCTCAAACTCCGCTTTCAGCAGTTCGTTTCCCAGCAAGAATACCTTTTTCCCGGGAAAATGCTTTTGGAGATAAAAGATGGTCGCCTGTCCGGAGGTCACAATCTGCTCTTTTCCCACTTCCAGTCCCATGCGGTGCAGCTTGTCCACATACACCTCCGGGTTTTTAGAAGAATTGTTGGTGAGAAAAACATAGCGTTTTCCTGCCTCCTCTACCTTATGGAGAAAATCCTTTGCCCCATCGATCCACTGCTCTCCCAAATAAATGGTACCATCCATATCCAGGGCAAAGCACTGAATTTTGCTTAAAATCTGTTCCCGATCCACATTGATGTCCGGTGTCTTTTTCATTGGTCACACTCCTGTAAACGCTGTAAAAAATAGTTAAAAACCAGTCCGCCGTCCACACAGACACTTCTGGCAGTTACCGTATCGGGATGCTTTGCCTTCCACTCCCCGGTCATCCGTTCCGGGTGCCATTGGGTTGCAAAAATCGGTTTCGTTTCATGGCAGACTGCCTCAATGACACCATCGTCACTTTTCTGGCAGACTACCAGCCCCTCCCCCAGTCTGTCAATTGCCTGGTGATGGGTACTATTGATGGTAACCATATCGGTTCCGTACAGTCTGGAAATCCAGTTTTCCCCTACTGCAACGGCACCGTGATGTTCGTCCTCTTCCCGCTCCCTGTTCCACTGATGATAGTCATGATTGGGCAAATCCTGAATCAGGTTTCCTCCAAAGCACACATTGAGAACCTGACAACCCTTGCAGATGCCGAGAATGGGTTTTTCTGCCTCTGCGAAAATCCGGGCAAGGGCAAGCTGTTTCTCATCCAGTTCTCTGTGAATGGTACGGCTTCCTTTATTTTTCTCTCCAAAGAGAGCAGGGTCGATGTCAGAGCCTCCCGGCAGTAAAAGTCCTGCAAAATCGGAAAGTTCCAGACCTTCCGCCGTGGGAAGTTCCAGCGCCACCACCGGCTCACAGCCGATTGCTTCCAGTGCCGCGATGTAATTGGTGACATCCTCCGGGATGCCCGCTACAAGTACCTTTCGATTCATTGCTAACCTCATTTCTGTGTAGTTACATTCTTGTAAAAATCCGGGTAAACACCTGCACGCCCCATGCCTGTCCATCTCGGATCAGGAAGTGCATGCGTCCTTGAATCTCATCCTTTTCATTCATCAGCTGGAACCAGCCTTGTCCGCAATGACGCAGATGGTAGCGCTTTCCATCCTTCTCTACCATCAGTCTGCCCTCGTCCTGGTAGACAATCGCCGTCACCGGCACACCCTCATGGCAGATATAGCTGCCATACAGTGCCTGTGGCTCGGAAAATTCTTCCTCCACCGGGAACAGCCAGCGGTGGGGTCTGTCCAGGGGATAACCCAGTACCCAGTTATATAATGCCCAGATTAAATCGGAGGGATCCACATCCCCTTCATTACATAATACGGCAAAGCCGTAGTTCTCATCTTTTAACAGTCCTCCTTCGGAGGAAACGCCGTGAAGTCCGCCGGAATGTTCACAGTACACATGTCCATCCTCCACACGTTTGTTCAGTCCCATACAATAGACTGCTTTCTCCTGTTCCGGGAAGCCGGCTCCAATCATCAGTTCTACCGCCTTGGCAGGAATGACCTGTTCTCCATCCAGTACCCCTTTGTTTGCCAGGCACTGGTAGTACCTCGCCATATCATGGGCTGTGGATTTCACGCAGGCACAGGCACGGAAAGGGGGTAAAATCGACCACTGCTCATCTCCTACAAGATTTCCGTTTTCGTCTTCCTCAAATAAAGCGGTGATATTTCCTTCTTTGGCAATGGCTCTGGCACGGCCGGCATCCACATCCAGTGTAGAGCGGGTCATTTTCAGGGGTTCGAAAATCCGCTTGTCCAAGAAATCCTCCAGCGGCTCTCCCGCTGCCGCATCCACCACATAACAAAGAACGGCATAGCCTTCGTTGGAATAGCTCATGTATTCTCCGGAGCCACCCAGCGTGGGATAAGGACAATTGGCAATATATTCGATAATCTGCTCAATGGTGCTCATGGAGTTGGGTGCGCTCTCCTGCATTTTCACATCCCAGTCGGAATGTCTGTCCGGTGTGTTCACCGCAATGGACCATTCCAGTGGCTCCATGGGGGGAATTCCGGTGGTATGCATGCCCAGATGCCGCACGGTCACCGTATCCGCAGGGTTTCCCGGCACCTTGAAGTCCGGGCGGTATTTGCTTACCGGATCGTCCAGACTGAGCTTTCCCTCTGCTGCAAGGATGCAGCAGCTGAGGGCTGCCATGGATTTCCCCATGGAAGCAATGCCGAAGATGGTGTCGGCGTCCGGGGTAATTTTTCTATCCAGATCCCGATAGCCGTAGCCCTTTTCAAAGCAAAAGCCATCAGGACCGTGTACCGCTACCGCTACACCGGGGAAATTGTGTTCCCTGATTTTTTGCTGTAAAAAGCTGTCCAGTTCTTTTGTGTCAAGCTGTTGCATGATGTCCTCCGTTTTGCAGTCATTCGTTTTCCCTATTGTACTCGCTTATGACTCCTTAGTCAAAATGAAAACAGCTCTGGTGTATCCTGTCAGTTTTCCGTTTGTTTCTTTCCGTTTGCTTCTCTGCGGCGTTTCCGGCGCACCCGGTTGATATGGCGCTCGTAGTCCCCGCTGCGCATCAGTTCGGAAAGAACATATTGCTCAAACAGAGGTACCGTGCAGGAATAAAAGCCAAGCTTTTCATTAAAGGCCTCCACCATAGAGGAGGGGAGAATCATGTAGCCGATACGGACGGAGGGGGCGATGGTTTTGGAAAAGGTATTCATATAAATGACATTCACATCCTCTGCCATGGAAAAAAGGGAGCTTTCCGGCTTGCTGGATACGGTGAGTTCCGAGTCGTAATTGTCCTCCACAATGACGGCTCCCCGTCTCTTTGCCCAGTTGAGGTATTCCCGTTTCTGGGAAATTCCGATGGTAATGCCACTGGGGTAGCTGTTAAAGGGGGTGACATGGAGCACCGAGGCCTGGGTTCTGGCAAGCTCCGAGGGAAGGATTCCCTCCGGAGAAAGGGTCAGCATGTCACAGTTAATTCCCATGGATTCATAGACTTTACGGATTTTCTCATAGGATGGTTTTTCCAGGCCGAAGGTGCTTCCCGCCCCGAAAAGCTGGGCAATCATGCCGTAAAGATACTCCGCACCGGAACCAATGATCACCTGACTGGGACTGACCTGGATTCCCCTGCTTCTGCCCAGGTAGGAG
This sequence comes from uncultured Lachnospiraceae bacterium, assembly GCA_900557385.1. Classification (GTDB taxonomy): domain Bacteria; phylum Bacillota; class Clostridia; order Lachnospirales; family Lachnospiraceae; genus UMGS2037. The sequence goes on along the minus strand of USSP01000004.1, from coordinate 13,095 downwards.
CAGATCTCTGCCCGAAGCTCCCGGCAGCCGTGGTTAGGGGATTTGATCAGGATATCGTCTCCGTAATCCAGGAGTACCCGGCGCATGGTTTTCGCCAGGATGCTATAGGGAAATTCACTGACAGAGTGTGCCTGGGAATGTGGAAGCCGGACCTCGGTCTGGCTTCTCTCCGGAATCGCCTGGAAATCCGCCTCCCGGTAAATCACGAAGCATCCGCTTCTCTGTTTGGTCTCAATGTAGCCTTCATCACAAAGGAGGTTCATGGTGTGCTCCACTGTGATGACACTGACCCCGGTTTCCTCCGCAATGGTGCGCTTGGAGGGCAGCCGGGAATTTAAGGGGTAAATTCCTGCCACGATATCCTGGACAAAATAATTATACAGCTGGATATAGGCAGGGACATTGTTGTCTGTTTCGATGGAATAATTCATCTGGTTATACTAAAAGCTCCTGTTTTGGTCATTTTGATATTACCAATTTGATTGTAATCTGTATCAGAAGTTTTGTAAAGAAAAAAGACGCATTCGCTAGAAAAAAGCGTGCGCACAGCGGAATCCACAAGCTGTTCCAGAAGATGGTGATCGGCAAAGAAGTGTAAGAAAAAGAAATTCGGGCAGAAAAATGCCCGAGCTGTTTCCACCACCGGAAGTCTTGGCAATCTCTCTGCGTATATTACCGCAGACATTGCATTCGTATCCAAAGTCCCCTCTCCGGTGGTGGTCACCCGAGTTGCTAGCTATTTATATAAATTTCCCTTTTCGCTGCAGTGTTCACTGCAGTTGCCGTCTACGGTGGAATTTTTTTCTTCCTCATTTTAACAGATTTCCACATTTTTTTAAGAGTTTCTGCACGAAACGACAATATTTGGCACAAAACGACACAGGAAATGTTCTTTAACTCTTTGACTTTTGTTATAATATAATAAGAAAGACAGGAGATGAACTATGCGATTTGCCTTGATTGATGATCAGGCAGAGGAGCGGGAACGTATCAAAGGGATGCTCTCCCTCTTTTGCCAGGAAAAAAAGATTTCTTTTACCGTGGATGAATTTACCAGCGGAAAGGATTTTCTCACGGCTTTTGTGCCCATGAGCTATGACGCGATATTCATGGATATTTATATGGAAGGAATGACCGGCGTTGAGACTGCCAATCAGCTGCGCTCCATTGATTCTCGTTCCTTTCTGATCTTTCTTACCACCAGTTCGGAACATATGGGAGATGCTTTTTCTGCCCATGCCTTTGACTACCTTTTGAAGCCTGTCCGGCAGGAGCAGCTTTCCAAATGCCTTTCGGATGTGTTGAAGCTGATGCCCAAACAGGAGGACAGCTTTTCTTTTTCTTCCAAAGGGGTGCAGATCCGGCTTCTTTGCAACAACATTTGTCTTCTCCGTTCCCAGGGACATTTCACCATTGTAGTGGATGCAGATACACACGAATATCCGGTATCGGAATCCTTTGCTTCCTTTACCGAGCCTTTCACGGAACGGGATAATTTCCTGCTGGTAAGCAGGGGCATTCTTGTGAATCTGGATTATGTGACTGAATTCCGTGAACGGGAATGTATTCTGCAAAACGGTTTACACACTCCTATTACACTACGTAAGCAGAAGCAGCTGGTTCAGATCTGGCGTAATTATGACTTCGCCAAGCTCCATCAGGAGGCTGCGGAAAGGAACCCATATCGATGATATTTATTATTGAGCTTTTACAGTTTGTCGTTCTCATACCGGCAGCCATTCTTGCTCTGATTCCTCTAAAAAACCAATTACGCTATTCGATTCCAAAGGTAGCGGGGTTAGTGGCTCTGACACTGGGCTGCCTCATACCTTTCTGCGGACTGATCGTTGCCAAAACGGGAACGCCCGTCAATTACATACTGTCTCCTCTGATGATTGTACTGTATCTGTGTTATCACGGAGTTTCCAAGGTTTCTGTCGGTGTGGATCTGTCCATCTATCTTTTCGTGATTGCGTTGATGAGCTTTCCTGCTAATTTTGCGGTTGCTATAGACTGTCAGGTACATCCCGACGGCAAGCTTTCCGATCCTTGTCTGCTTGCCTGTGTATGGCAGGTGGTATTCAGCTTTTTGTTTTTACTTCTCTTTGCCTGGTTTTTTCATCGTATTCTTGGATTCCTGGTAGACAATATCTCTTCTTCCTGGGTTTGGCTTGCCACCATCCCCATTCCGCTGATTTTTACCTGTATGAATGTGCTGTTGCAGCCCCACTATTATGAGACGATGCACGTGAACCGGGTTTTTTCCATTTACATCTGTTATCATCCGCTGGCACTGGTTTTAATCTTTACCTTTTACATCATCTTTTATCTGGTTGCGATGGAGCTGCTTCGCAACGCCAAAAATGCGGAGCGTATACGCTTCCTGGAGATGCAGGAGAGCCAGTACCTCTCCCAGCAACAATATATTGCGGAATCTGCCAGACTTCGTCACGATTTCCGCCAGCAGCTTCATAGTCTGGCTGAGATGGCAATGGATGGTAATTATGAGCAGCTAACGGAGCATCTGGTGGGCTGTGTCAACGCTTTACCCAAGCAGCCGGTAAACTACTGTCGTAATCTTCCTTTGAATGCCCTATTTTCTTACTATGCTTCGCTGATGGATGACGCGCAGATTCAGCGGAACTGGAAGATTTCCCTTCCCGAGAAGCTTCCCTTCCCGATCACGGATATGGAGCTTTGCTCTCTTCTGGGAAACATTCTGGAAAATGTGTGGCATGGATGCCAGCATGTCCAGTGTTCCAAACGTTATCATGATCTCACGATCTGCGTGAAACATGAAAAAAGCCTGTATATTATATCTTCCAATTGTTTTAACGGTGAGGTAAAAAAAGAGAACGGCGTTTATCTGTCTACCAAGAGAAACGGTTCCGGAATCGGACTTTCCTCCATTTCCACCATTGCAGAAAGACATGGGGGAATCGCCCAGTTTTCTCATACAGAAGACACCTTCGTAATTGATGTGGTAATTGGAAAATAAGAAAAGGGTCTGCCCGCTTTTGCGGCAGATCCTTTTCTTATTTTTGCTAACATTTCTGTTTATTCTTCTTCGGATTTCCGTCTGTGTATCAGGATAACCACGCCGACTGCAATGATGCCCACGGCTGCTGCCAGCAGCAGTATCCAGGCAATGTCAGGGACGGTGTTCTTTTCTTCCAAAGCTGCGTCCGCCTGTCCCGGGTCGTCCCCGGCGTTTGTGGAAATACCATCATCCGCAATCTCCTGTTCCATGGACTTGGTGTCAATGACGATGGTGTACTCTGAGGCATGGCTGAAATTCAAATCAACGCTTCCATCCTCTCTGATTTCACCGGCACACATGAATTCCAGTTTCCCGGTTCCTTCATTATAATAGAAGAGATTTGCAAAAAGTCCTGCGCTGTCCTCTCCTACCTTGACGGTCAACACTGCTTCAAAGCCAAAGGTTCCTTCGTAGGCGAGACTTAAGTTCAGGGACATCCGTTCTCCGGTCACCTGATTGATGACCTCCACGGGAATGGTATCCGCTGCATCTGCTCCCAGTTTCACGCCAAAGTCGATGTCACCTACTTTTCCCTCCTGGACGCTCAATCCGTTCACCTTCCAGGTGATGCCGTTTCCTAAGTCAAATTCGATGGTAATGTCTTTTCCCTGGATTTCTTCAAACACATCTGCGGGTACGACAGATGTGCCGTTCATATCAACCACCAGGTTTTCTCCCTCTGCTGCAGCCTTCGCCTCAGCAGTGATGACCTCCCAGCCTTCTTTTCCGTCTGCGTTTCGTAAGAAGGGTTTCGCCAGTTCTCCCTCCGTTTCTTCCCCTGTGGTTTCCTGGGAACCGGTTCCGTTCTGGGATGGCTCACGCTTCGTGGTAGAAGGTGCTGTGGCAGGTGTTGTCTCCGGTGTCTGGGGCGTCTGTCCCTGACCGGGTGCGATAACCGGGGTTACCGGAGGGGTCACAATTTCTGCCACCCCGGTGGTAGTGTTCTTTGTATTGTTGCCACTGGTGTTTCCGGAATTACCGGAACCAGTGCTGCCGGAGCCGGAGCTGCTGCTGGAACCGGAGTTACCGGAACCACTGCCACCGGAAGTGGATCCTCCGCCTGAGGGTAGCTTGGCAATGGCTTTTTCTGCATAATAACCGCAGTCTGCACAGCTGTAGGACATGATTCCTTCCTGGGTGGTGGTGGCATCTTTTACCACCTTGCTCACCAGATGGGTATGGTTTGTGGAATCTTTCACAAGTACATAGCCATCATCCAGTTTCACGCCGCATACCGTACACCAGGTTTCGCCGGTACTGCCTTCACTGCTGCAGGTGGCTGCTTTTGCATTTCTGATTTCTGTCTGTGCATGGTCGCAGGTACTGCGGGTAATCGTAATGGAATAAGAATTGTTAGAATAGCATTCTGCATCCAATCCGATGTATTCTGCGACTGCAGAAACAGGCTGGTTCTCTGTCAGCGCCATGTCACCATCCGTACCAGACCATCTCCAGTCCTGGGGCAGTTTCACATCGCCGACCTTCTGACAGGGATTTGCCACTGTCATCTGTGCACTCGGTCTGTAGGGCGGATTGGCTGCCTTATTCAGGGACACCCATGCCATCTTTTGACCAGACCAGCCGTTTTTGGTTTCTATCGTGCCTGCATAATTCGTCGTGTCATCGGGTATAAATTCCAGTTCATATTCAGCCTGACGATATCCCGTAGACAGTAGACTTCCATCTGTGTATTTTACTCGGGTTTCCGGGGCAGCCCATACATACCTGCCCGGTACCGCTGCTATGCTCTTATCCACATCGCTATAGTCTTCGCCCTTGCCGGCGTAATATGCGGATCCTGCAGTCAGCTCACGATTGTAGAGATATTCTCCATGTGTATAGGCAGGAAGCTGTAAGCTGTCTTTTGTGTCTTTGATGCTGACATAGGCTTTCTCCACAGTCAGCGTCACCGGTTTTTCTATGGTTTCATAATTTGCCCCATCTGTCGGCGTAAAGACTGCGGTATAGGTATGCGTTCCGGCATTTGGCACCTCGGACTGTTCCTTCCAGGACCAGCTTCCGGCAACCGTTCTGCCCTGTACACCGGTGACAACACCCTGCACCTTTGCCCCGGCATTTAATACAGCCTTTGCTTTATCCGAAGCCAGTGTATTGCTCGGATGGTATACATACGCTCCCGGAACCGGCACTTTCTCTACCTGAGGTGCTGCCCTGTTTACTGTGATGGTCAGAGTACCGATCACGCTCTGATATTCATCATTATCCGGTGTAAAGATCCATGTCACGCTCTGGGCTCCGGCATCCAATACGGCATTCGGGTTATCCCACTGAAGTGTTCCGGCTACGGCCTTATTCGTACCCTGCTCTACAAAGGTTACTGGGTTGAACTGCAGCTTGGAAACCGGTTCCCCGTAGGTCAGGGTAGGATTTTTCACACTCACTGTGGTTTTAGGCTCTACCGGCTTTCTGTCTACCAACGCCGCCTTGATCGTAATCTGACCGCTGCTTCCTGTATTGCCGTGAATCGTGTAGTTGGCAGTCTTTATGTCAACCTGAATTTCACCTGTCGTTCCGATGGTTCCGCTCTTCACCTTGTAGGAGAGCTTTCCATCCTGTGTAACCGTTGCTGTCTCAAAAACAGCGTCTGTTTTAGTGCTTACGGCATAGCTTACCTTGCCACAATCCTTGGGCAGAAGTGACGCAAGGTCAATGGTATCGCTGCTATCCCTGTCATACAGGTAGTTTCTGGACTGCTCCGGCACGGCAAAATCTTTCTGAGCAGCCGTTACCGTTACGGTCAGGTCAGCCGATGCTGTGTAGTTCTTCGATGCCGGAAGGGAAATCTGGATCTTCGCACTTCCTGCACGGTTTATCGTTACCACGCCATCTGCAGAAACAGAAACGATGTGCTCATCTGCGCTTATCGTATTTCCACCCGCATCCTTTTCGTCTGTTACCTGATACTGGATACTGCTCTCCGTATGGTTTGCCGTTACATTCAAGGAGAAGGGTGCATCGCCATAGGTAACGGTCTTCGTGTCTGTATAGCCTGTTTCCTTGGTCAGTTCCCCTAATGCCTGTGTGATTGTCAGGGTTCCCTGCCGCTTTATCGTGCTTACTAAGTCACTCAGATTTTCATAATACTCTGCTGTCACTTCATAATTCGGGCTGTTTGAGGTTACGGTAAAGGAATAGGTTCCCACATCCGAGTCTGCGGTTGCCTCTGTAACAAGCTGCAGTGAGGATTTAATCGTCTCCTCCGTATCGCCGTCTGCCAGCTGCATCTTACCACCTATATTTGATGTAGGAATGTCAAAGGTAATTTCCGGCATACTTTCCTTATATCCCTTGGTCATATCCGCAACCCGGATAGTAATCGGGCGCTTGGTAATGGTAGGGGTCACCTTCACGTAAGCCTCTGCGTAGCCGCTGTCTTTCGGTGTAAATTTCACCGTACACTGCTTCGTTGTGCCAACCTCCAGCTTTGTATTCTCGGGTTCAACCGTCCACGTACCCGAAATCTCGCTATCATTATACTTGGCAACGCCGTCTGTCACCGTTAAATCAGCCGGGGTATCTCCATAGACACCACTTGACTGGGGAAGCGTGGTAATCCTGGGCATCGCTTTGGTGGTGGTAAAATTCAGCGTTTTTGTATCTGTGATATTTCCTGCTTTATCAATGGCCACCATCCAGACATCGGCTCTTCTCGCTTTGTTGAGTCCATCAAGGGTTATGCTGTTCTGACCCTCTTTCAGTTCTACACAATGCAGGAGTACTTTCTGAGACGGATCATCAGTAACCTGCACATTTGTAACATCACCAACCTCAACTTTAGCCACCCATTTTCCGTCCACATTATTGGCAAAGGGCAGTCTGGAACCTTGGTTCTCATTCGATTTTATATACGCATTTACCGCCTCTACATACGAAAGTTGCTTACTTTCGTCAGAAAGACTCTGATAGAAATACACCAGCTCGGCAGCCTCATCCGAATGAATCATGATTGTTGCTTCATCATCCTTTAAGGTTCCTTGCTCCTGTGTGGGAGCTTTCACCGTCAGTACCGGTGCCTGGTTATCCACCACCAGCCCTTCGGTACAGATATAGTCACTCTTGTTGCCTGCTTTATCCACCGCATAGGCATAGACCACATAATTTCCACTGTTGGACAGTTTGCCAGAAATGGTTGCTCCTTCTCCACTGAATAGGCCGGAGTCCGGGTCTGCTGCTTGGAACTCACCCTGGGCTGCCAGTGCATCCAGTTCCGCTTTGGTCTTTGTTGCCATGTCATCCGTCGCATCTGCAACGGTGTCCACATAGTAATAATACTTATTGATGCCGCTGACCTCGTTCACGTCATTCTTCTTATCGTTGGCATGAATTTTCATATCCAGGGTGGCACCGTTGTAGAGAGTCCCAAAGCTTACCTTATTGAGCAAGGTTCTCCACCAGTTGTCTTTAATCTGGATACCGTAATTTTCGGTATTGCCATCTTGATCTGCCCAGGTAGGTGCGGTCTTGTCAATCTGAACCGTTATGTCAATCGGATTCGCGATGTAACCTTTCGCCATGTCCCTGCCATAGAGGGTTACCGTCCGCTTTCCTTCCCTGGTAAAGGTATAGCCTGCATTGATGTCAGCGATGGCATCCTGTAATGTGGAATACAGCTTTACATCGCTGTTTAACTCCGTATTATCTGTGTTGTCAGCTCTTGTAACGCTTCTGTATATAAGCTGCTTCAGCGCATCCGTGGTATCGCCTGTGGTATTATTCACGCCAAAGACTGCCGGTACGTCTGTATTGTACCAGTGGTCTGTGGATGCTGTCGTCTGTGCCAACTCAAAGGCATAGTCGATGGAAAAGGTATCTGTCAGTGTTCCCGTATAGTTTCCCATTCCGGTAAAGGTCAATGTCGCACTACCCTTATTTGTATTGTTCGTGGCAGATGTGGTGAAGTCTTTGTCCTTCTCCAAAACGTATGCACCATTATTATCTGTAATGGCATGGTCCTTATTGGTAGGGACGATCGGTTTCCCCGTATAATAAACCGTAATCGACTGGGAGTTATCCAGCCTTATGTCATTGGAAGTAAGGCTTTTCGGCTGAATCGTTGCGGTCAGAGACTGTGCTGCCGGAGCTGCATTGTTCCCATCAGTCACCCTCACTTGGAAGTCATAGGTGCCTGCATCCTGAACCAGATAATTCGTCTTGGATAAGTCCTGATTATTTTGAGCGATTTCCGTCCAGGTGCTGCCGTTGTCGGTGCTGTATGCGATTTTCGGGTCAGCTATGCTGGTAAAGCCATCTGTCTCCACAGTCTTACCAGAGCTCACTGAAATAGAAGTATCTGCTCCTGACATCCCTGTCTGTTTAATCGGCGTATCCGCATCCGTCCCATCCGCTTCGTATGCCAGCGTACCATATTGGAGGACTCCTTGCTGCTTTCCGTTATAAGTGAGATTGTCATTCACCTTGAAATCCTTCGTCAGCAGCTTACCCTGTCCGATGGTGAAGTAATATTCCACCGTACCGGTATAGCTTCCCCGTCCGGTAATGGTCACCTTAGGGGCTTTCGCCTCATTAAAGCCACTCTCGCCCTGTACCTTGTCGTAGGCGTTGATATTATTCTCATAAACCAACGCATAGTCTGCACTTGTCAGGTCTGCATTCGCTGCAACTGTAGAATCCTGTGCCAGCTCTTTGCCGGATATATATGCCGGTCCTGTCAGTGTTGTCATATTGCCATCTGTGCCGGTCAGTGTGATGCCGGTCAGTGTCTGCGGCCAGCTATCATAGGTACGTCCGGCCAGACCGCTAATCTTCAGGTTTCCTTTTTTGTATGCCACTGCCAGGTCTGTTTTGCCACAGTTTGCGCATTTTCCATTGTCATCCAGCTTATGATTCAGCAATGTCACCGGTGCAGCGGGCATTTTGAATTTGTTGTCTGTCATAGGTACGGGACTGCCCTGAAGTTCCTGATACGAGCAGATTGTATCCACAACGGTAATGCTCTGATCAACAGAAGTATCCGATGACCAACCCAGACCATAGATGATGTCATCGCATTCTTTGACGGTATCAGGGTTGGATTTGAGCAACTCATCCTTACTCTCCGGCAAAGTAATCGGATACCATACTTTTACCTTTCCGGAACCAGCATCCCTGCCCGGTGTATCCTTTTCATTCGGGTTGTTACAAAAGATATTCAGTTCTATGTCATCATCATTAGCCACAACTGTTGGCATTTTTGCCGTTTTTCCAACAATGATGCTGCTGTTGCCCATACTATATCGGACTTGTCTGTCTGTGTTTTCCTTTACCGATAATATAGAATCTTTATTTTCTAATCGAAGCTGCCCACTTTTCAGAAAAATAGGAGCCGAAACACTATTTGAAGTACTACCTATCTTGGCGTCGTTTACAATCAGACTGCCCCCTTCGACAATAATGGTACTCGTATTATTGGATATCTCTGTGTTCTTCTCCAATGTCATGATTGTCTGATACAAGCGTATATATCCGGCATCAATCTTTATATTCTGAAGGGTAACATCCTCAAACTTCCGGAAATTCAACACACATAAATTTTTTGCATGCAGGGTGCATGGATTGCCATCTTCTTTCGAGTGTATGGTAATCTTCAGGTCAGATGGGAGCCCGCCGCTCTTTATTTCCCACTCACTTTGCGTTATGGTCGTATCTTGCAGCAGCACCAGTTCCAGTGTTTTCCAGTTTCCGGCGTTTTTTTGATTCCGCAGAAAGCGGAGTGTATCTGTCCACCCCGGAAAATAAAAGACATTTTTAGTGTTGTCCTTTTTCGTAACAATCAGCTTGACAACTGCCTTACCTGTATCCTCCTGGGTATCATCCTTGCATACACTAAGATTCACGTAGGAAGTCTCCGGGCGGGCAACCTCTGTCTTCATTCCCAGGGAATAGAAGGCATAGCCCTCCGCAAGCATATCCACAATGGCATATCCTTTGGAGGCATCCTCCAGTCCGCCATTTGGAGTTGATACCTGAATCCGTGCATAGTCTCCGCCTGACAGGGTGACTTCTGCCCGCACCGGAGTCTTCCCTACAGAATGAACAGCCTGCAGGGTATCTGTAATTTTTGCCTCTCCTGTTACAGCCAGTTTTGCGCCGCCATTGACCTTGATATTCTTATGGATTCCACCATCCATACGGCAAGAGATTCCGGCATTGACCTTAGCATCACTGCCCGTTGCAGAGCCTGCCACCACATTGGTGGTCGTACTGTCTTTCAACTCAGCATTGGCCCCCGACTGCACCGATATGTCTTGAAGGGTTATATTTTCCGCTATAAGTGCCGCCTTGTCCTGGATATTCAAAGTGGCGTTTAATTCGCCTTCCTGTTTGGAATCAGAATTTTTCAGTGTCACCTTTATCTGTTGAAAGGTAAATGCATCGCAGGTAACCTTTTTTCCATTGAGGTCAATCGTAAGGTCTGCTGTCTTTCCAGTTCCGTCCATTGTCCAGGTGTCGGATTCTCCTGTGATGTCTTCCAGGAAAGTTAAGATAATTGCTGTGCCTTTATCATTCTTCACTGCATCCGTAATATCCTGCCATGCAGCTTTCAGGCTTGCATAACTCTTTTTCGTTCCGCCAATCTGTGTCTGTACATATCCTGCTGTCACCGTAAAGGTCACGGATTTTGATTTAGCCGTCTCACCGTCGTAGGATGCCACACAGTAATATTCATAGGTTCCTGCCTGCAATCCTTCAGGAATCTGATAAGAAGACACAGTTGCCTCGCTTATCGTCTCATCTGTGGTCGTTCCTCCCTTTAGAGTCTTCTTGACATGCCACTGATAAGTGGGTGCGCCTGTACCTTTTGTCGTCACCGTAAGGGTGGCTGTCTCGCCCGCTGCATAGCCCTCTAAAAGGGATGCCTGATCCGCCCCCAATGTGGGATGCTTCGTAAAATAAACCTTTGCCGCCTCAGCCTTGGCAGGAACCGTTAAGGTATTGGAATCCATGTCGATTGTGTCTGCGCTGTCCAATGCTTTCAGGGTACAGCCCTCTTTCATGCAGTCCTGCAGGGTTCGACCTTGGGGAAGAGTTATCTTTTTATTAAAAGTACCACCGCTGATGACAAGCGTGCCGTCACTCCATACATCTATGACGTCGTCATAAGTGCCGCCTTTGATGGCCAGGGTTCCGTCTTTCACCTTTATATTTCTGTCTCCGGTATAACTGCCACCCTCCAAGATGGCATTGCCCCTGGTGTTCAGTATCACTGCTTTACTTTGATTCGGATTGTTGTTAAGAAGTGTTGCACCCTCCTTGACAGTAAGCGTGCCATAGTTGTTGATAGACAATACGGTGTTATCTTCAATGGTGACATTTTTTTCAATGGTACAGCTTGCATTGGAATCGACTGTTAACGTTCCCGTCCCCCAATTTCTGCCCGTTAGGATTTTGCCTCCATCAATCGATGATTTGATTGTCAGATTACAGGCTGTTTCTGTCCCGCTTGCATTTTCTGCTTCTAGCAAATAATTATCATTTGTAACACCATTTGTCAAAGTATGTCCATTTAAGTCCAGCGTGGTTGTTCCATATAGATGGAGCGGGGTTGACAGTGTACCATCCTGCAGCAGCTTGATGTTACAGTTGTTCATACAGAATTTGTTGCCGTTCGCCTCTATCGCTGCATCAATGGTTGCATACTGCACTCCATTGACCTCAATCACCGCATTCCCTTCCAGGGTTGCGATTTCATACTCTCCCACCAGTACATAGATAGCAGGCAGCTCCACATCGCCCACTACCAGCGTATTGCCGTCCTTATCGGTATCGGGCAGTACGGGCGTATAGACATAGCAGAAGCCGTTCGAAGCTTCACTTGAGTCAAATTCCTCTGCATCGCTTTCTTCTTTGTCCAGTTCCCACCGGATGTTTTCCAGCGTACTTTCTTTTTCCACTGTTTTCGTAGTTTCTACATTCTCTGCCGTGTTCTGGGTATTGTCTGTGTCACCAGAGGATGCATCACTCTCTGCTGCCTGCACCACGAGTTTCCGGGGGAAGAAGTCTTTCCAGGACAGGGGCTGGAAAGAGCCTGCATTGCGCGCCTCTTCCGGCTGTTCTTCCGAATTTTCTGTCTGTGGCGTATCTCCGGGGGTGCTTTCAGCCTTTAGGTTCTCCGTTTCTGGATTCTCAAGGCTTTCCTGCTGTCCCTTCTTCTCCCCTGAGCTATTATCTGATTCCTCCTGGGATTCCTCTGTTGCGTTTTCCCCGGATTCCTGTGTTTCCGTTGTTTCTTTTGTTTCCCGGTTCTGATTTTCAGAGTCTTCCCCTGTTATTTTCTCCTGCTCTGTTTCCTCTTCCGTTTCCTGCTTGTCGGAGACCGTCACGGTCTGCTGCAGGGTCACAGTAAGGGTATCTGGAAAGTGGATGTCGCTTTCCTTCGCTCCCAAAGGGAGCTGTTGTTCCCGAATGTCCTGGGACAGTTCCTGAAAAGCAGTTATCACGGACTGCGTTTCGGTGGTCTGGGTGCGGGCATCTGCTGCTAAGGGAGATAAGTCCACCACACCACCCACTAATGCCACTGCCAATCCCATGGCAAGGATGCGTTTCGGTGCCTTTCCCCAGCTTGCAGGATTCCATTTGCTCTTCTCCTGTTTTCTCTTTCTCATGCTGTTATTCCTCGTCTTTCTCATCAATCCTAATGTATGTGCCAGCTTTCTCATCAGCTGTAAAAACAGTTTCATGATTTTACCATAGCAGATTTTGGAAAATTTACGAGGGGTTCTGCACGAGACGACAGAATCTTGCACGAAACGACGAGTGAGCTATGAATGAAAACAAGCAATTAAGCGCAGGCAGATTAGACGAATTTAGCAGATTGGTATGAAAACACTTGTCTTCTCAGAATCACCTGTGTTAAGATACAACCAAAGCATATTTCTTATGAATTCTTTGGTTTCAAACCGTCTACTATCTATTTCATTTCAGAAGTCTATGCTTTTCCAATGTAAACCAAGAAAGGCGGAGGCGGCTGATGTGGAAGTGTGCCTCCGAAGAAGGAGGTCAAATTGAATACGAACACCAGTCCACCTACAATCCGA
>USSP01000003.1 GCA_900557385.1 uncultured Lachnospiraceae bacterium | reverse complement strand
TCATAAAGATTGTTTCCTTGAGCATCAATCACTACAATAACAGGGAAGTTTTCCACTTCTAATTTGCGAATTGCTTCTGTGCCCAGATCATCATAGGCAATCACTTCCGCTTTTGTAATCGCTTTGGAAAGTAAGGCTCCCGCTCCACCTATTGCTGCAAAATACACAGACTGGTTCCGAACAATCGCATCCTGTACAGCCCGACTGCGCTTCCCTTTACCAATCATACCTGCCAACCCTAAATCCAACAATTTCGGAGCATATTTATCCATCCGACTGGCTGTGGTAGGTCCCGCAGATCCAATCGGTCGTCCCTCTCTCGCCGGGGAAGGTCCCATATAATAGATTACATTTCCGGCAAGATCCAGTGGCAGTGGCTGACCTGCATCCAAGGCTTCCTGCATTCTTTTGTGAGCTGCATCTCTCGCCGTATAAATAGTTCCAGTAATATAAACATAGTCCCCTGCTTTGAGAGATGCTGCCGTTTCTCTACTGAACGGTGCAGTGATATGTCGCTCCATATTAATCTCCATTCCGCAGGCATTTTAATACTAGAGGGATCGCGAGCCAAATATCAGATTCGGCTCTGCGATAAAGGCTATTTTGTGGTGCCTGCGACACAAATAGCCGTATGATACTATGTAATGTGATACTATATATAGAAGTAATGCCTCTGTTTCAAATATACCTACAGTGTTCTCACGCTATGGCGATTCACATGGCAGCACATATTAACAGCTACAGGAAGTCCCGCAATATGAGTGGGATATACGTTAATATTTACTGCTAATGCCGTCACACTTCCACCCAGTCCTCCCGGGCCGATGCCGGTTCCGTTTATTTTCTCCAGCAATTCCTTCTCCATTTCTGCTACATAGGCAATATCTGAATGTTGATCTACCGGCCGGGTCAGCGCTTTTTTGGCAAGCAGTGCACATTTTTCAAAAGTTCCGCCAATCCCCACACCCACAACCATAGGTGGGCATGCGTTAGGTCCTGCGTCGCGCACAGCCGTCAAGATTGCCTCTTTAACGCCCTCCATGCCGTCTGCCGGTTTCAGCATAAACACACGGCTCATATTCTCACTGCCAAAGCCCTTGGGAGCCACTGTAATTTTTACCTGATCTCCCGGTACGATTTCATAATGTACCACTGCAGGTGTATTATCTTTTGTATTCTCTCTAAGCAAAGGATCTGCCACTACGGATTTACGAAGATATCCCTCTGTGTATCCCTGACGTACGCCTTCGTTAATCGCATCTTCCAGACTCCCACCTGTAAAATGAACATCCTGTCCGATTTCCATAAAAATAACAGCCATCCCGGTATCCTGACAGATCGGAATCATGTCGTTTCCGGCAATCCGAAGATTTTCCTGCAGCTGTTCCAGAATCTGTCTGCCCAGTGGCGATTTCTCACACTGCACAGCATTTTTCATCGCTTTCTCCATATCACCGGAAAGGAAATGATTTGCTTCTATACACATCTCCTTAATATTACGAGTGACCTCATTCACCTGAATTGTTCTCATCCGTCATTCTCCCAGAATCTGTGCTTTGACTGCATCCAGTTCTTCCGCCGTGGCTTCTCCGGATTTCATTTGAATCGGCTGTCCGTCATTTTCATAACGGGGAATCAAATGCATATGAAAGTGGAAAACGGTCTGTCCAGCCACTTCTCCGTTATTCTGTATCACATTAAATCCGTCACAATTCAGTTTTTCCTTCATTCTGGCCGCCATTTTTTTCGCCAGGATCATAGCCTTACCTGCTGTCTCTTCAGGAAGTTCAAACAGATTTGCTGCATGTTCTTTCGGTAAAATCAGGGCATGTCCCCTTGTTGCCGGTCCCAGATCCAGGATCACACGAAAGTCTTTGTCTTCATACAATGTTCTGGAGGGAATCTCTCCGTTAGCAATTTTACAAAAAATACAATTCTCGTCTCTCATTTCTTTCTCCCATCCTTTTATCTTTCGTTTGGTGTAAAAGGAAAAATCTGATCCAACATCCGCAGGATCTTGAAATCTCCCTTCATCTTCATATTTCCACCCATAAAGGCACGTTGGAAAGTCTGTTTTCCCTCCACAATGTCCCGGATTATATCCGCAGTAGTCTGTATTTCCATATCACACTCCGCAGGCTCTTCATATCCGCAATAAAATTGTGTATGGTCGACCCTCACAGTCAGCGGCATACTACGCCCCTCTAACATTATCTTATATACTGCCCTAAACCCCGGCTGCGGTCTAAACTGATTCTGAAGTTCCTTTACGAACTCTGTTTGTTTCTCCCCATCACTGTTTTCCATCATATTCCGGAACAAGCTTGCAAGTTCCTGAATGTCTTCTTTTTGCTTTTGTACATAGCGTTCATCAGAAGCATACTGCGACAATTGCTCTGATTCCTGCGGTGTCAAATCAATATTTTTCATGACTGCCACACGCTGTTTCACCGCCTGATTGCTTGCCGGAAGGCTCTTCATTTTCTGGCTGATGGTGCGGTACATATTCTCCGCTTTCTTTTCAATCAGCGTGTTGTAATCCTCATTCATTTCCAATGTCAATGTATCCGCAATGTATCCGCAAATGCCACTACATGGCAATCCACCTAATATTTCCCACGCAGATGCCAGCGTTGTCTTGCCTTCCCGTTCTCCATATGTGGTTGACATAACAATCGGGCACATATAAATATGGCTGATTTTCTCTTTATCTCCATAAAGCCAGCACGCATCCAGAAACTGCTGCATAAATCCGCCAATTCCGAACCACTCAATGGTAGTCGCCAGAATAATACCGTCGACATCTTTCAAAGTCTGCGGCAAGGTAGTAATCCCGTTTTTGAGTTCATACAAATTGTAACGCTCTACTGTGACCCGGAGTTCTTCCAATACTTCCTGCATTTTATTAATTACATAAAGTGTTGGGTCATCCAGCAGACCTCTGCCGCCATAATAGATATTGATCTTCATTGCGTTTGCTCCGACCTTTCTTTCGCTTTCAGGAATCGTTGTATAGGCAGGGTTAGCAGAAACCCGGTAAGGAGTCCGCCCACATGTGCCATGTTGTTGATTTCCGTGCTTGTCGCTCCACTGTAAACAGAAAGTACAATCATCAGGACGATCCTTCCGGTCGTAATCTGTTCCAGTCTGCCATGGTGTAAAAGTACTAATGCAAGTAACATTCCGATAATTCCAAATACAGCACCACTGGCTCCCACAGAGCTATAAAATCCCGTAAACCATTCGTACATCATGGAAAGCAGATTGCCGCCCACGCCTGCTGCCAGATAAAGCATGCCAAATCGAACATGTCCCAGATAGCGTTCCGCAATCTCTCCCGCAAAATACAGTAAAAGCATGTTGCTGAACAAGTGATTCAAATCCACATGCAAAAACAGTGCCGTAATGATTCGATACCATTCTCCGGCATTAAGAATATTTTCCAGGCTGAACGCTCCTTTATTATACAGCAAATCTCCCGTGAATGTACATGCAAAAAACACAAGTACGTTGACACAGACCAATATCATGCTGACCCATGGAAAATTTGCAAAAGCAAATGCTTTCTTTCTGATTTCCGACGGTTTCTGTGATAGGAATTGCTCCAGTTCTGCGTATAATCCCCCTATGTCGCTACACTGATTCTCATACAGAACCAGTTCCCTGGTGTAAGGTTGAATCACCCAGCAATAATCATCTGCTTCTGCCAATGTTCTTGCTCCGGACAAATCTGCAGTGATCAGCACTGTTAGTAATTCCAAGTGATAAATTCCTCTTGCCATAAGTGTCCGACATAAGCTTTCCTTTACCTGTGCATGCTGCTGTGCTGTCCATTCCATCTGATCCGGAAATTCCCCACACAAAACAGCCTGACACTTTTCTGCCTCCATATGGCAGTAAACCCGAATATTCGTTTTACCTGTCAAGACCTTCTGATATCCCAGGGGTATCAGGTAATGTTCCAATTGTTCAATCATCATAATGATAACTTAGCACATCCTCAACAGTATGTAAAATTCAATTTTCCCAAACCAATCTGATCTCCCACTTGAATTTCCACTTTACAATCCGGCTCCAGACGCACTCCATTAACATAAGTTCCATTGGTAGAGTGCAGATCCATGATAAACATGCGGTCATCTTCCTTTACAAACCGGGCATGCATACGACTGATTGAATCATCCTCCAGCACATAATCTGCAAACTTTGCCTTTTTCCCAATAACAAACGGAAGGCTTCCTAATGAAATCCATCGCTGCCGCTCCTGTCCCATGCCCTGTAGCCCCCGCTGCCCCAGAAGCTCACTTCTGGCCAGATACACCGTCTTTTCTGATTCCGTATCGGTATCCCGGCTGTCAGGCTCTGCCATCCGGTAATCATTTGCGGACAGCTCTTGTGTCTCCTCATCCTTTCTCCCTCTATACAGCCAGCTAAACAAGGAACATCCCGCCGTTATCACTGCCAAAATCATGATTCCGGCTACTGCAAACAACTCCCTTCTCGTAAGTTCATACCGATAGAGCCCCCATATTCCCAACAGCAACGCAATAAAGCTAATTGCCAGTGCTCCCTTCTGTATCCAAAATTTTCTGTTTTCTCCCCTTCCCCCTGCTTCTGATTCTATTGGAAACTCCACTGCTTTCTGAATATTTTCTGTTTCCTCTTCGTCCTCCGCCAGGCTCTCCGCCCATTCATCGGGGGATTCTAAACATTGTTCCAATGTACGAAGGGTGGAGTTTGATCCTGTCACCCCTTCATAAATACGGTACACCAAATCTACCGCCGACTGCTGATTATAGTCTACCTGCTCCACCATGTATTGTGCAAGCGACCGAAGATTTTCACCAGCCTGTGGCTTCAAAAAGGGATCGTATAAAAAATAATATTGCCTCGCATCCATATCACAAAAGATCAGTTCCGGTTTCAAAACGACCTTCTCCCGATCCAATAAGTGACGCTCACACTCCCGCAGGATATGAATAACTTCCCGTACAAACGACTTTATCTCTTTTTCCTGCAGTCCTCTCCCCATCCACCAATCGCCTAACGCCTTGCAGGATGTAACATCATAAAGCAGATAGGCTTGGTCATTAATCTCCTGCTGTCTGCAGGTCAAAAGACCCGGTAATGGATTTTGCAGCAGCATGGCAAGTTCAAAGGAACCCTCCGGCTCTTTTTCGCGGCGCAGATAGCAATGTTCTGATTGTCTGATATATCCGTATGATTCTGTCATTCTTTCTCCCCTCTTCTTATTTATAGTTCCATGCTTCACACCGTTATTCCAGTATTTCTCCTGCTTTCTCGGCAAACCAAATTGTCCTGCGGATGGTTCTCACCCGCTTCACCGGATCAAAGATTGGCAAGTTATGTTGCGAACTGCTTTGAAAAACTCTTTGTGTCGGCATGAAAGACCAATTCCCCAGCGGATTTTTCTGTACTGCCATACTGCTGACCGTAATCTCTGTTTGTCCACGCTCCACCATGATCTGATCACTCTGCAGGCTCATTGTCGGCAGCAATTCTATTTCATGCTCCATTTTTTCCTCGTCCGTTTCCATTTGCATAACAATACCCTGCCGTAACATATTCTGATATATGACACCTCTGTCATATACAAAAAGAAACATTCCTATGCAAAACAGAGTCACTCCAATTGCCATGGGAATTACATAAGATGCCTCCACCGTCATATATGCAGGACATCTCTTTTGCAGAATTCTTTTTAGTTGTACTTTCATATCCCTTTCATCCAATCCCAAACTTCCAAAATTTCATAATGCAAGGTCAGAAATGGCAGCCATGCCACTCTTATACCCCTGCTCTGTTTTTTTACACAAGCTTTCCCGATTCCCCATAAGGATGCCGATATCATTGCTCCGAAGGCAATACAGCTGCTCTTTCTCCACCCACAGCCCATTCCCATCAATAGTAATACGATTCCATCTGCATATCCGATCTGTTCTCTGGAAATTGCTGCCACCGCCACCCCAAGTAGTCCCGGCAGCAAATCCGCAATAGAAGGCAATCCCTTTTGGGTACCAATCCGGCAGATGATTATAACCCCTGTCCCTGCCAGCAGTTTCCAAACAGAAACTGCCTTTTCCCGCATGTCCTGAAAAGAAAGCCAGCATAAATAAATTCCAAACCATGCCCGCATCAGAATCCTCCCCCGCACCTGTTGCATGCTCCGTATAGCAATTGGGCCTGTGATAAAGGCATTGAGCGAACGCTTCTGCGCAGACTGCTACAGGAAATATCGCTGTGATAACGGTTTCCCTCCTCCGTCAGATAGAGCATCCCTTCCGGTTTCGCATGACACCGTTCACAAGCACGATACCGTTCCCCACTTCCATTTCTTAATTCTGCCACTTGGGATGCCGGTGCGCTGGAAACGGAAAGTTTCAAATACGTACAGTTTCTGCTCCGATGATAGACCACACCTGTGGGTGTCAAAAACACATAAATTTCCCCATCCCGCGGATCGCTCATCTCTACATCATACCCGATCCATAAATGTCCACCGTAAGAAATGCTTCTTTCTGCCGTTTCCAGCCCCCATAGATTCATAATAGGCTTTTCCTGATAGCACAAATCGTAGGCATACTTTCCCGACAAATATGTCAGATTTTTTACCTGTAAATTTTTCGCCGTACTTCCGGCTGCCTTGCTTTGGATCTGTTCCTGCACTATCCCGGAGAAAATTACCTGATCTTCCACAGAAAGAGCATTACCCACCTGTTGGACTGCCGTTGTTAAGATACTATAGGTTCTGTACTGTTCCAGGAGTGATGTCAATGTCACACAGAAGAAAAGGAAAATGGGAACAATAATGCTTGCTTCCAAGGTCAGACTTCCCCGAAGAGCGTAGGAAGATATCCTCTCTGCTTTGTCTGACGCCTGATTTCTGGGAAAATTTGGCGATAATAAGCCTGAAATTTGGGAGTTCCTGCTTTTTGAGAGAGAATTAGAATAGGGTTGATTGTTCGTTGTTGTATTCCGACATTGCAGAAAGGACATCTTCATACGCTCCTCAGTTTCATTGGATTTATTATTTTTCTACATTTTCATAAGAAAATCTTCTGCGGATAAAGTATGTCTGCATTCCGGCTTCCACCGACACACCCGCATCCACTCTGATCATGCATCCATCCAGTTGAAATTTCTCATTTCCCGGAGTCTGTCGGATATCCGATTCCACAAGATCCATGGCTCTTCTGGAAAGTGTTTCATCCGCCGTAAGGCAAATGAAAATACGCAGATAATCCACATAATCCATACCTCGTCCCCCCTGGCTCTGGGATAGATGCTTATTAAATTCTGCAAGATGCACTAACTGTGTCTGCCAGTCCGCATCCAGTTTTTTCCAGGGGATTTTGCCTCCGGCAAGAAGTTGTTTTACATCCTGCACACTTTCCACATATGCCCAGGCAAACATTAATGTTTTGGAAACAAAGGGTTCCAGCTCCGGTTTCAGCGTCACAGCCGTCAGTGCTGTTGCTGCAGCCTTGATTTCAGCCTTTTTTACAGGATTTCCTGACAGGAATTGATAATTTAAAAGGAACCGCAAGATACATAATTTGTTTGCTGTTTTTTCAAGATTTCCATAATCGCCGGGATCACCATTCAATAAATATTCCATCTGATACTTCAGTGCTGCATTCTCTTTCACTCCGGTGTAGCACCCCATCTTTTGAACCAGATACTCTTTGAAAAGCAGTTTATCTGCTGCCACAGGTTCTGCGTAAACGGTTTCCGTTCCCGCCCCTGTGAGCAGACTCCGATCCGAAACTCTTTTTCCCTGTTCCAGGCTGGCATTGGAAACGCTGTCCAAGTCCTCAATGGTCAATCGTAAAATGCCGAGGCTTTTCAAAGACATCACTGCATCCGCCGGATTTTCCAGAGAAACGGTTTCCCACTCGCCGGTTTCATTCTGCACCTGAGGTAGTTCCTGTGCCGCCAGTTCTGCACTCGCCTGTTGCCATAGACCATCTAAAGTTCCCCCGTCATCTTGCTGTTCGTATTCCCGCGCCTGACCGGTGCTGGTCTCCCATTCCGGAAGTCCCGTCAATGTGTGCATATAATGAATGGCCTGCCTTTCAAAGATGTTTCCGTCAGTCAGACGCGTCATTTCAAAAATCTCCGCATCCACAGCCGTCATACCTAAAAGATCTTTTTCATCTCCGAAATTATCCTGCATATAACGTCGTAAATGCTCCGCTGTGTTTTGTACTTCAAATGTCCCCGTTCCATAAGAGGTGTCAATCGCCAGAAGATCGTATTGCTCCAGAAGCTGCCGATGATACTCCGCAAAAATTCCATTCATGGAAGCATTCATTGCATATTCAATCTGCAATTCACAAGTACTCCTTCGAATCCCGGCATGTAAGGCAAAAAGAAGTGAGAGAAGCAGCGATAAAAGAAGTACAAAAAACACAGAAACGGAAGCCCTGGATTTTTTCTTAAATACTTCCCGCAGTTTCATT
Organism: uncultured Lachnospiraceae bacterium; assembly: GCA_900557385.1. Classification (GTDB taxonomy): domain Bacteria; phylum Bacillota; class Clostridia; order Lachnospirales; family Lachnospiraceae; genus UMGS2037. Next base: position 15,013 of record USSP01000003.1, on the reverse strand, counting down.
GATCTTATCAAATACGGTATTTACCAGACTTGTAAGCTGACGTTTAAAGATAATAACCAAGCTGATAAGTACAACCACAATCAAAATAATTTCCACAGTTCCCATACCGTCTTCTTCGCGCAGGAACTCTCTAAAACCTTTTCTGCCGGAAATTTCTGCAGCTGTTTCCTCTGCAGTTCTTACCTCTATTTTCTTTTTTAACATCTGCATCCTATATTTCTTCATGTTTCCTCCCTTTCTGCCCATGTTCTTTGCGCATGGCAAGTTTGTGTCAAATATTGGCTTTGTCATATTCCAAAAGAAAGCATGGCCGGCACCAGGATCATCAGCATAACCATGACAAGCAAAAGCATCATCGGAAGCAGTAATTTGGTTCCTGCCTCCTCTCCCATTTTTCGTGCCAGGTTTCTTCGATCCTCCTGGGCGCGTTCCGACTCTGACCGCAGCTGCTGCAGCAGACTGCTATTCCCCTTTTTACTGTTTTGCGAGAGCAAGGCTGCCAGTTTGCTATAACAGTTTTGCCCGCAGCGCCTTGCAAACTGTTCGTAAACCACTGCGTCCGACACCCCATTATCCATCTCATGACAGGCAAAGCTCAGTTCCTCATAAGCATACCTTTTCTTCGCTCCATTCCCCCGATTCTGCTGATAATCCCTTACGACACGGTGGCAGGCTCCTCTCACCGTTAATCCTGCTCCTATATATAGTGTCATTTTGGAAAGAATGGACGGATAATCGCACAGCAATTCCTGCTGTCTCTTTTGGATCTGTTGATGCAGCTCTCTGTCCCTGGCAAAAGATAATGTCACACCGGCAATTGTAAAAAGCAGAAACAACCCACCGCTGTAATTTTCCTTTTCTTCCATCCATCTCACCGGCACCGTTCCAATTTGTGTTGGCAGCCTGAAAACTTTCTCATACTGTGTCTCCCGATCCTGTTTTTCAATTGCGTCAAGTACTTCCTGTTCCCACGCCTCCTCTGGCGTCCGTTCTCTGGGATAGATTCTTGCATAAAGTTCATATTCCTGGTGATACGCAAAGTAACGATACGTGGCAATCAACCGGACATCTTCTCCCTCCGATGCCACATTTTCTCCAGTCGTTCCATCCGATGCAAGTAAACGATAATTACTGATCTCCCATTGAATCGTAAACGGAAAGCCCTCCAGACGCCGCACCAGCTCCAATGGATGGTTTACATAATTTAGTGACTCATTTGACCCGCACAGTTCTTTTTCCAATACAGGCAAAGACTCCAGAAATAACTCATCCAATTCGTCCTGGGTATATTTCTGCTCTTCCACTTGAATTTCATAAATCTGTGAAGTGCCTCGTCCATCCTCCCCCGAAAAGACAGGCCGCAGTTTCACGCTCTTCAAGCCCTCTCCGTAAGAGCCACGCAGAATCCGGTTTTCTCCAAAAAGTTCTCCGGTATTTGCACTCTGCACCCACAGCAATGTTGCAATCACAGTACCTGCCAGGACAAACCAGAACGTCTGCTTTACCTTCTGCAGATAATATTCTGTTACCTTTTCCTGTGGTGAATCAAAAGGATACAGAATCTGAAAATCCGATACCACCCCTGCATTTCTCCGCATTGGTGGTTTTTTCCATTTGCTTCTGATCCATAATCCTTTCTTATACAAATACACTTCCGGCCTGCCTCTGCTTCTGATGACTACCCCCAGACAGAACAACAAAATTCCCACATAAACAAATATCATCCCACTCCTCCTACACTCGGATATCCATAATTCTGCGCGCCCACAGAGTCGCCGTCCCATACAAAACTACCATCGCCGTCATCACTCCATATCCCATGATGTTGTGATAGAGAGGATCAAAGAAACCGGGAGAAGAACTTTGTAGATAAAGTACCAGTAGAAACGGTACGACCTGCATAATTTTCCCTTCCATCTTTTTGGCTGTGAGCATTACCTGTATTTCCTCTTCTGTATTGATTTTCTCGGCAATGACCTGTGCAGACGAAATCAAAATTTCACTCATTCTTCCTCCGGATCTCTTCGCTGCAGCGAAAACCTCCCCGAATTCCCGGATTTCCTCCACACCGCTTTCCTCACCGAACTGTGTCAGTAAAAATTCCAGCGACATATTATGTTCCAGACCCTGACAAATAGAAAATAATCGCCGACAGATCAGTTCCCGTTCCCCATATCGTTTCGATAGTTCCTTCCTTGCCTCCCGAAAGGCATTTTCCACAGAATATCCCGCCCGCATGTTGGTTTCTACGGACAATAGCATTTCCTCAAATTGCAGCCGTAAGTGACGAGCCTGTTGCGTTTTCTTGTCCGCACTCCGGCTTCGATAAAAAAGCATCCCCAGTGGAATCATGAGGGGAACTGCGAAAATACTCCGATAAAAGAACCAGGCAAAGAACAAGCAAAGTGCCATCGCCTGCAATCCCGCCAGCTTATCCCAGCCGAATACCTGCGCTTTCCAGTTTTTCTCTGTGAATGAGTTCTTTTTTCCTTTGAAGTGTTCCGACAATCCGTCCCTCCTCCTCTCCTTCTTCTTCAAACAAATATAGCGGAGACAGTTGGATTTCCCCCTGTTCCAACCCTACAATTTCCATAATCTGCAGCACCTTTCTGGTCTTATCCCGCAATCGTCCCAGGTGCACAATAATATCAATGCCACTGGCGATCTGTTTGCGGATCGCTGCAAGGGGAAGTTCCATCCCCATAAGCACCATTGTTTCCAGTCTGTTGAGCATATCCTGTGCACTATTGGCATGACCGGTAGACATCGAACCGTCGTGTCCTGTGTTCATCGCCTGCAGCATATCAATCGCTTCACCGCCCCGCACTTCTCCAACGATAACCCTGTCCGGTCTCATTCTCAAACTCGTACGGATCAGTTCGCGTATAGTAATCTCCCGGCATCCTTCCACGTTGGCATTTCTTGTTTCAAGAGAAACCAGATTAGGTACATTGCGGATCTGCAATTCCGCACTATCTTCAATTGTGATAATGCGCTCTTCTGTGGGAATAAAATTAGAAAGAACATTTAAGAAGGTGGTCTTACCGGAACCGGTTCCACCACTGACCAGAATATTATAACGACTCTTAACCAGTTTACATAAGAAGTCACTCACTTCTTCTGTCAATGAACCGAAGGAAATCAGTTGTTTTATGGAGACCGGCTGATCCGGGAAACGACGAATGGTAAGAATCGGTCCGTTTAAAGCGATGGGATTTAACACAATGTTGACACGGGAACCATTTTCCAGTCGTGCATCTACAATCGGCGAGGCTTCGTTAACCACGCGGTTGCAGCGCGCCACAATTTGCTGGATCACATCCTGCAAGGTCTGTTCTGCATCGAAATGACTGTCCCACTGACGGATTCTTCCCTTTTGTTCTACAAAGATATTATGTACCCCATTAACCATAATCTCCGTGACAGAGGGATCATCCACCAATTCCTGCAGCACATCCAGCTGGCGTAATGAGGAAAAAAGTTCTCTCCTCAACTTCATACGCTCCTCCACCGTAATGGATTGTTCCCTTGCTTTTAAGACAATCTGTTCATCGATCTTTTCCCAAAGCTCCTCCTCCGAGTTTTCTCTGGAAAAATCAATATCAGCAAGTACCGCTTCTCTAAGCTGTTCTTTCAGACTTTTCCTTTCATGATCCATAGCCCCAATCCTCTCTCAGAAGATTTCGCGTATAGTCTGCTACATCCCCATAAGTAAATTGTTCGATATGTGCGGGAATCTGACGGAAAATCGGCAGCTTCCGCTGAATGGTCTTTTCCCATACATCTTCATAATCCATGCCCCGCAGCATTTGTTCATATTGCTCCATCTTGGCTAAAGCAAATCCGTCATCCTTGGTAATGGTATAAACCTTCTCACACAACCGTAGGATGTCCAGCAATCCGTTCATCTGCTCGGAAAGATCCAGGATAATGTATTCATAAGGGCTTTTCTCTTCCAGATAATGAAAGATTTCCTTCCACTTTGCGCCGGTAATGGAGGCAAGTTCCATATAACTCTCAAAAGGAGAGATAAAATCCAGCCCGTTCATGGTCTGTACCATATGCTCCAATCTGTATAGAAACTTCTCTCTGGCACAATCGTAAAAGTAAACGAAATCCATCATGTTATAATCCGGTGTATCCTGAAAAACACGGCGCAGTCCGCTAAACCCTTCAAAATTCAAATATAAGGTTCTATGGTTCTTCGCCAGAAGCTGCCCCAGTGTAACCGCGAAAGTCGTCTGGAGACACCTTCCAATCGGTGTATAAATTCCGATAAAATGAATGTTTTGAGAAGTGGCGGTCTGATTCGCAGGTAATTGTTCCGTATGCTCTGCATATGTCTGGAATACCTGTCTTAAAATAGCATCTGCTGCCTGATAACGACAGATTTCGTTGCTTTTCCCTGAGGGTTCCTCACATAACAGGAACAAATGATTAATGCGGGAAAGCTCTTCCTTCTTTAAATGTTCATAAAGAAATTGAGAAATCAGTACAATCTCTGCTGTTTTACCGGCAAGTAATTCCTTTAATTGCTGTATGTTTTCATACACATAGAGGGAAAATTCCTGTTCCAGTCTCTCTTGTACGACATTAATAAAGCGTTCTGCGTAGTGACTGTCGCTGTCACAAATCACAAATCTTTTCTGCACGATACGGTTTCTCCTTTATATGCCTGTGATCCATAGAACAATGGCACTGATCAGAATAGGCAGTGAGAAATGGATTCTGTTTTTCATATCTTCCCCACTGTCATAAAGCTTCCATTTACCGGTACGTATCACATCCTGCACGTACCTGGCCAGGCACTGCATTCTCACCATGTAATTACCATTGTGACACATTTTCCCAATGGAAATGACCGCACCAACCGCAAATGCAATGATCATACACAAAATCGTCCGATAGGTTCCTAAAAACGCACCGATCATGGCAAATAGTTTAATATCTCCCGCGCCCAGAGCACCAATGGAAAACAGCACATACAGTACCAGGCAGGGCAACAGCATTCCTAAAACGGCACGGAATACGCCGGCAATTCCTCCCAGATAAAACTGGATCAGTAAAGCAAGCAGCCCTCCACATGCAATAAGAATATTGGGAATCTTCCTCCAATAGAAATCAAAAAACACTGCCGCAAGCAACAGTAAAACTAAAATAACAATAATCCTTCACCTCCTTTGCACCAGAATCATAAAACGTTGGAAAATAAATGAATAAAAAAAGAAAATAAAATGAATATAAGAAAATAAGAATCCTGCATCCGACCGATGCAGGATGTAATTTGCATTATAGAGAGTCCATTTCCTTTTGTCTACAGGAAATTCTTAAAAAATGCATTTTTGTAAAACAGTTACAAAAACAGAAAATATCGAAGCCCAAAAAGTCCCGCAGCCCCCGGAATTCCCAGGAATCCGCATGTCAAAACCGTAACGATATTCAGACCCACATCACAGGAAATCTGCATTTTTAAGAGCAGGGTATCCACCACATAAATGGCCAGACTGCCCAGTACTGCCCGAAACAGAAAATTTACAAACAGTACTACTCCTCTTTTCCATTTCCCTATCAAGATCACAAGTACACATGCCACAATGATGCTTGCCGCCTGCATCCAGATTTCCATAGGTGTTTTTCCTTTTCCTTCTCTCGGTACTATTTGTATGCCATGTCTTGTCCGGATATGCAGATTGTTTACAGAAATTTCCATATTTTTTCCGAAACCTGGTATATGTCCATTCAAAACGGGCATACTGTGTATCAAACCGGTTATTTCATTTGGGAAAGGATCAAGCTACATGAAATCGCATTTCAGTCAGAGTACTTACGGAAATAAGGAAAGGCACCCGGAAGCTGTTCTTCTGGATGCCTTGAAAAAGACCCGGTATGATCTTGAAATCGCCTATGAAGGCTTCAATTATGCAGTGGATCCGGAATTGATCGACTGCTATATCTACGAGGTTGCAGCACTGTGCAAACGATACAATTATCTGCTGCGTCAGCTGCCTGCATCCCGCTGTAAGGAACCTTCTGATTTTCTTCCGGAAGGATTTCCATTTGCTGATTTCCCCACACTTTCAGATACGGAATCCGCGACGGTTCCCCTGGTCGGTCAGGTTCTCGTTTAGGGCATTCCTGCCATAGGTCAGTCCTGCATAAACCGTCTGGGCATTGACCATTACCTGACCTCTGGTATCCTTTGCACTGATATCCGCATAAGCATCGTGAAGCTGCTGCATACATTTCTTCACTCCCTGCAGCGGCTCTACACGGTTGCCGGCATCTGCCTTGGCAATCTCCCGTAAAGAAAACGCATATAATTCTTTCAGGTTATCACTGATCGGATGGCCACTGTGCACGGAATCCAGCAGCTGACTGAGGGCTCCCCGGCTTTTGTCCAAGGCCATGCGAAAGGCGGCCCGGTCTCCCCGGTTATATGCTGCCTGGGCTTCCTCCAGATAATCCAACAGAATTTCGTATAAAATTACACAAAGCTGGGTAGGATTGGCCTGGGTTATGCGTACCGTATAGGCTTGTTTTTTCTCATCTGTCATAGTCAATCACCATCCTGCTTTTATTGTAATAGCTGAAGCACCTGAGAAGGTCTCTCATTTGCCTGTGCCAGCATGGCCATACTGGACTGGGACAGTACCTGCTGTGTGGTGTAATTGGTCATTTCCTCTGCCATGTCCACATCCATAATGGAAGAATATGCAGAAGTCATATTTTCATAAGTGGTCTCAATAGAGCTGATTTTGTGCTCCAGACGATTCTCATAGGCTCCGAGGCGGCTGCGCACAGAGGATACATACTGCAATGCTCCCGATACGGAATCAATAGCCTCCAGACAATCCTGCTTTGTGGATAGTGACAGCTTATCTATCTGCAGATTTTCCAACTTCACGGATGGAATCCGGATTTCCATAACCTGTCCTTCATTGGCACCTACCTGCATCCGCATGGAACCGCTTCCGGTGAGGTTCATTTCCACGGTTTCATCCGGCAGATAACGGGTTTCCATAATCGTATTACCGTTCTCATCCTTTACTACCTGTCCATCCGCATCCAGCTTAGGAACATCCTTGGTATTGGTAATACCATCTTTGGAATATTTCAACTGCAGTTCGTAGCCATTTGCTCCCTTTAAGGTGATTACATCATCCTTGACATTGGCAATGGTCATTTTGATTTGTTCCGTCTGATCAGAGCCTTTCAGAGTCTGATTGACCGTCACCTCCATATTCCAGCCCCATACATCATTCGGATAGGTCAAAAGATTACCCGCATCATCCGTGGCCTGGTTGCCATCCTCATCCAGCACAGGATCACCCTTTTTATGTAGGATTACCTGTTGTCCGCTGTGATAATCGGCAATATTTCCATTCTCATCCAGTTCCACGTAAATCCCCACTTTTTGTCCGGAAACCGCATCGGTGGTCTGTTCAATCGCATAGGTTCCCGCCAGTACTTCATCGGAATAGCTGAGGACATCAATGTTACTTTTATCGCTGTATCCTTTTAAGTCAAAGGTTCCGTCCAGAATCTTCTGTCCGTTAAACTGGGTTTCTGTTGCAATTCTCTGGATTTCATCCTTCAGCTGCTTTACTTCTGCCTCCAATGCTTCCCTGTCCTTATCCGACATGGTTCCGTTCGCACCCTTAATTGCCAGTTCATTGGTACGCTGCAGCATTTCCGTAATTTCAGAAAGTGCTCCGTCTGCCGTCCGCACAATAGAGACACCTTCGTTGGAATTATCTTTACTGAATTCCAAACCTTTCAGCTGGAGATTCATACGCTTTGCCATGGCAAGGCCGGAAGGATTATCCTTTGCGTTATTGATCTTCAATCCGGAAGAAAGCTTCTTCGTGGATTCGGAAAGATTGATATCATTACGGGTCAGGGAATTGTTGGTCACCATTGCCGTCGCGTTATAATTAATTTTCATGCTGCCCATATCATCATGCTCCTTTACTTTTACGGTTATGTGTCTATTCCGAACGCAATTGTTCTAAAAAGGTTCGTGCCAGGTGGTATAACGACCTGTCAGAAACCGCGTTTTTCTGTATGTTTCCCGCTTTACCGGTTCCATCCTGTGTGCAGTCGGGATCTCCCTGTGTCACGGTTATCCGACCGGCTTTTTGTCCTTGTTCCAACAGCGTATGTGCAAAGCGGTCAGCCAGCTTCTGTAACGCCTCTACGCTTTCCCCGGAATCGGTAAGAAGATAACCGTCTACGACTTCCCCATCCATCCGAAACCGCGCATGTACCTGGGAATACTGCTGGGAGGAGAAGCGAATATCCAGGCTTCCCTGCTCCCCGGAATTTTCATGACGGATCTGTACCCGTACATTGGTATAACGGTTCTCCAATTTCATGGGAACCTCAAAATATTCCTGTCTGGAAAGCCCTGCCGTCAACGTGAACTGCTTATGTAATAAGCTAAGCTGTCGAATATCCAGCTGTCCCAGATTGGGTTCATCCGCTGCCTGTTCCAGAATTTTCCGTACTTCGGTGCTAAATTCCTCCGCAGCCTGGGATGCTGTCTCAGCATCTTCCATATGGTTTACATAATTTTGTGACTGTTGGGTGAGAAAAATCTCAAAATCTATATCGGTTTGTTCCGCAAAATTCGCAAGTCTCTGCATGGATTTATCTGAGCTGTTCATCATTTGTACGGCTGCCTGGATATTGGCTGCCGTCACCGGTTCTTCCATTTCTTCCAAAAAGTCCATGGCTGCTTTATTTTCCGGAGTGTCAGCTGTCATCTCCCGAAGCTGCTCCAACTGGATACGACGGTACTGGGTATCCTGTTGCTCTTCCTGCACCGCGCGGACTGTTTCCGCCAATTGCTCCAGTGTAGCATCCTGTGGATCAGGCTTTCCGGAAAGGGACTGCGCCATTACCGTGGGAGTGACATCATCCAAAATCTGTCTGGTTAACGACTGGTAAAAGGCGGTCTGTATCTGTGTGTCAATCCGGGTACCCTTCTGAAGCACCTGATCCAGTCCACCGAAGTTATCATCAATCTTCGCCTCCACGCTGCCCTTTTTCCCGGTACGGATTTCCGTCAGGAGATTACGGAAGGATAGCTCCATACCGCTTTCCACCAACGCACCCACGGCTGCTCCGTCGTTCTTCTCGATCTGCCGGAGTAACCGGTAAATGCCCAGATAGGATTCCTTTTCTTCTGGGGTAATCTCATGATTCTGTTCCATCTGGTACAGAAATTTGCTGTATTTTTCCTGTTTTTGATCAAAGGACTGCTGCCCTGCCAGATATTCGTCCAGCTGTGCCACATTCATGGTGAGCGGGTTTTGTCCATCCCGGATCATCTGCAAGGTGGCTGCCGGGGTCATCTGCCGCATGACACCCTGTAAAGACTGCTCCACAGCTTTGACATTGTGGATATTTTCCGGCGTGATATCCATACTGTTATAGCCCAGGATTCGCACGGCTTTCCGGTTACATTCATTCAAGGGCAACTGCAAATCCTCCAAAATATCATCCACATTACGGAATGCCTTACGAATAGAATCCCCCATATCCGTTCTGGGAGCGGTCATCAGGGTTTCGTAGCTTTCCCTCGCCTGCTTGTACTGATTGCGGAGCGTATCACTTTCCTTCCCCACATTTTCCAGGGTAAAGTCCGCATCCTGCAAGTGGAAATGTCCTGCTACTGCCGCCGGTGCATCTCCCATTCCATCCAGCAGCGCCATGGTCTGGTCATAAAGCTGTGCTCTCTGTCCGGCAACACTTTCCGTCCCCTGACCGGCATCCTGCACCGTTTTATCCCGGGGTGAGCCAAAATATTCTTCCTGCAGCTGCACTACGGTATCTCTTAACTTCTGAATCAGTTCTTCCATGGGAGCTGTTTCAATGGCAAAACCGCTTTTTAGCAATTTCACGTTGGCTTCCACAGACATCAGCAGTCGTACCTCTTCCAGCTGTGCGCGGGCTTCCAGATCGTCAATGGCCGTACGGGCATCAAACTCTTTCTGAATCCGCACTGCCTGCCGGTAAACATTTTCTGTCTGGCCGGGAATCGCATCCCCTGCACTGCCACCTTCTGCAATTGCGGCTGCCGCTCCCCGTACCAATTCTTCCTGAGAAAGAGGAAGCTGCATTTCCTTTAGCTGTTCTAGGCCGGCAAAGGTTTCTGCAGTCAGCGGAAGTTCTTCCTGCAACATCCAGTGGGCATCCTGCAAAGTATCGGCATTGACCTCATAACCGGCTTTCTGAATAATTTCTGCAATCTGTTCCTGCAGCTGTGCTGTCCCGGCTTCCCCATTATTTAAAGCATTCCCATAGGGATCCGGCACGGAGGCTGCTGCCACACTGTATTTTGCAAGATAAAGATGATCTACCGTCGGAGTCTCCCCGTTATCTATGAGATAGCGGGTGACAGACTCTGACAGTCCGTCCAGTCCCTGTGCTTTATCCCAGGTTTCCACAATATCTCTGGCGTTTTCCTGTGTAAGAGGAATATCGTTTTCCCGACACGCCTGCTGCAATGCCTGGGCCATGACCTGGCTGCCTGTGATCTGCTCCAAAGTCTCCAGATCCAGATCATCATTGTAGCCTGCCACGGTTTTCCCCGACTGCGCCACCACTGCCTTGATCTTATCCACGATAGAGACAAACTCTTCCGGTTTCATATCCTTGGCAGAGTAACCTTCCTCCTGAAGTTTGGCAAAATCCTCCGCAGACATAGAATTAGACATCACCGTCATGTAATTTTCCTGCACGGTCACATCCTGTGCCTGTGCACTCTGCATAACTTCTTCCATCGTTCGTCCGTGAACGTTGTACCTGTCGTTATCCCTAACTTTGCCGGAAATGTCTAATGCATAACCTGTATTTACTTTTTCACTCTGCCGGCTGGCTGTTGACTGGGCGGTTTTATCCCCTTTGTCATAAGCTGTCACGGCTTTCCCGGAATCTGTTCCGGATGTATTGAAATGTATAATCATCCAAAGCGCTCCTATTTAAAAAGGTGTACACCTTTAAAAGATGTACACCTTATATTTCGGTCATTTATAAACATTTCTTTAGCAATTAAAAGGTAAATACTGCTGCCGTATAAGCAGGAAGTGTAAAAGTAATGGTATAATCCCGATAATTGCATTCTCCGTCTTTCGCCATAATTTCTGCCGGTATCTCGTTTCCGTTTCCACCGAAACGGGTATCATCGCTATTGAGTACCAGCTTGTATTTTTTCTTCCGGGGTACTCCAATCACATAATTTTCTCTGGCAACCGGCGTCATATTCAACACAAACATGAGGTTGTTTTTACCGGTGGAGTTCTTACGGAAGAAGCTGTAAATGCTGCGATCCTTATCATCGGCATTCAGCCATTCAAAGCCCTGCCAGCCCTTATCCAGTTCATACAGGCAGGAATACTTATGATACAGCTTCAGGAGCTCACCCACATAGGTCTGCATGCCACGGTTTAAGGGGTTCTCCAGCAAAAACCAATCCAGTTCCCGAGCTTCACTCCACTCCCGTTCCTGTCCGAAATCCTGTCCCATAAACAATAATTTCTTTCCGCTATGGCCAAACATATAGGTATAGCCCAGACGAAGATTCGCGTATTTATCCACCTGATATCCAGGCATCTTGTTCACCATGGAGCATTTCAAATGTACCACTTCGTCGTGGGAAAGAGGCAGGATATAGTTCTCACTGTCATTGTAAGTCATGGCAAAGGTCATGGCATAATGATTATCCTTGCGGAACAGCGGATCTAACTTCATATATTCACAGAAGTCATGCATCCAGCCCATATTCCATTTAAAGGTAAAGCCCAGACTGTCTGTGCCGATCTCGCCGGTCACATTCGGCCATGCGGTAGATTCCTCCGCAATGGTCATAAAGCCGGGATAGGAGCCACGAACCACGCTGTTTAAATGTTTGAAGAATTCAATTGCTTCCAAGTTCTCATGCCCGCCGTATTTATTAGGCAGCCACTGACCTTCCTTTTTTCCATAGTCCAGATAAAGCATGGACGCTACCGCATCTACACGGATTCCGTCCACATGATACTCGCGGATCCAGTAGAGTACATTGGCGATAAGGAAATTCTTTACTTCGTTTTTGCCAAGATTAAAAATTTTGGTTCCCCAATCAGGATGCTCACCGCGTCTGGGATCCGGATCCTCAAAGATGCAGGTTCCGTCAAACTGTGCAAGTCCAAACTCATCCGTAGCAAAATGTGCAGGAACCCAGTCCAAAATGACACCAATGTCGTTTTTATGTAAGGTGTCCACCAGGTACATGAAATCCTTAGGTTCTCCATAACGTGAGGTAGGTGCATAATAGCCTGTCACCTGATATCCCCAGGAGCCATCAAAGGGATGCTCCGAAATTCCCATCAGTTCTACATGGGTATATTTCATTTCCTTGCAGTACTGCACAATGCGGTCTGCAAACTGGCGATAATTATAGAAGCCATCCTCTGTGCCATCCGGGTGCTTCATGAAAGAACCAATGTGACATTCATAGATTGCCAACGGCTCCTTTTTCATATCTTTCTTCTCTCTGGCTTTCATCCAGGCACTGTCATGCCAGGAAAAGCCAGACAGATCTGTGGTTCTGGAAGCATTTCCGGGACGCATCTCCGCATAGTTTGCAAAAGGATCGGCCTTGTACAGTTTCCGTCCATCCGGTGTATAAATCAGATACTTGTACAATTCACCGGTTCCGACACCCGGAATAAAGCAGGTGTATATGCCGCCGGATCCCAGCTTCGTCATGGGATACTGTTCCTCATTCCATCCGTTGAAGCTGCCAATCACATGGACAGCCGCTGCATTGGGCGCCCACACTCCGAAGAACATTCCTTCCACACCGTTTTCCACGGAAGGATGTGCTCCCAGCTTCTTGTAGATGTCATAATGCGTCCCCTGGGCAAACACATACTGGTCTGCCTCTGAGATAAATACCTGTTTTTCATTGGGTTGATTTGTTTTTCCTGTTGCCATGGGAATCCCCCTATCCGGTTATTTTTTATGCAATAAAGTCATTTTCACGCAGGACAATCATATCCTCATCGTCATAGCGTTTTCCGAATAAAATGTCAAAGAAGTGTTTCATATTTTTACGGTCTGCATGCTCAATCGCTTCGTCAATGATATCGCGCACTTCGTAAATCGTTACGGCATGATCCATTGTCTGCATATCCGAGATCCGGGTATGCAGTGCCAGCATTCCCATCTCATCAATGGAGTATTCCATCTGGTGGGCATATTTTCTGCCAAAGCTTACAAGGGCATCATCCCCCAGGGCTTCCACATCAATGCGGGCATTAAAGCGTTCCAGAAGATTTTCATTTTCTTCCAGCATGCGGTCCATGGATTTCTTGGTACCCTCCAGTACCACGATAATTCCCTGATTCTCATTATTGAGAGTTTTATAAAGAGCCTTTGTGGTTTCTTTATTCAGGTTCCCTGCACTCTGGATAATCAGTGCGCCATTACTGAGTTTGGCAAAGGTAGAAGGAATATCCTTCTTGTTCAGTGCAGAGGCTGTAATTTTGGCCACATGTCCTGAGAAATTATGATCTGTCATCTGTACCTCGCGAATGAGGTTTTTCGCAAGGGTCATGGTTCCCACTCCGGCATCACCGGTAACAATAATATTTCCGGTATACGCTGCCAGACTGATATTGTCCAGGGCATTAACAATTTGTCTGCGGGAATGCTTACTCTGGATAAACTGACCAAACAGATCCCGCTCTTCGTCCGTCAGTGCCCGTGCCTCGGTCTGTTCTGCCTCCTCGGCTTCTTCTGCTTCTGCAGTTTCGTCCGGTTCGTCGATTTCTTCCGGTTCTACGGTTTCTGTGGGCTCGTCGCTTTCTTCCGATTCATCGGTTTCTTCCGGTTCTTCCAGCTCGTCGTTTTCTTCGGCTTCAACAAGTTCCTCCGGTTCTACGGTTTCTTCAGCTTCTTCGGCTTCTTCCTCGTTTTCCTCGATTTCTACAATTTCTGTGGGTTCTTCCTCTTCCGGAGTGTCTTCTGTTTCAGGCTGTTCCGGTGCATCCTCTTCCCGGATGTCTTCTTCCTCTTCTTCCTCGCCGCTATCTTCCAGTGTTTCCAGACTGCTTGGCAGTTCCTTCGTACCGGGAAGAACGACAGAAGCCGTGCCGCTTTCTCCATCCAGCTGTTCCAACAGGCCGCTCTTACTGGAAATTTCAAAATCCTTGAATAAATTACCGGTCTGCTCCAGCACATGACGACGAACATCTTCTGCTCGTTTCTGTTCGTTTTCCTTCTTCATGCGCTCCCACTCGGCCATAATATCTTCAATGCTCATCTGACCGGTGATCTGCTTTTCAATTTTTTCGGAATCCGGCACCACCAGGCTGATCTGACCGTCATATTCCTGGGACAGTATATTATCAAACTGGGATTTCTCCGGTTCCATCTGGCGCTTCACCTCTACCGTAGGCAAAACCACGGTCGGTGTGTTTATCTGGGCTGGCTCCGGCTGTGTGGAAGCCGTCTCTTCTATCCGGTTTTCACCATCTACCTGTACACGGTTGACTTCCTCCGTGGGAAGTTCCCCCGTCCAGTCGCGTTTCATAGCCTGCATAACCAGATCTGCCGCGGTAGGGGCAACTCTTTCCGGTTCCTTCGGCATCTCCGGAATCGGTTCTATGGTTCCGGTGCGATCCTCAAAGAAAATTTCTTCTGCATCCGGGTCAATTTTCCGACGCGAAGGTTCTTCCTGTGTCTCCGCCGCAACCTGAGGTGTAGGGTCGGTCTGATCGAACGGTTCCTTCTCTTCTTCCGGGAGCTGTTCCTGCTGTTGCGGCCGGCTCTCTTCGGCAATGGATTGCTCCTGCAGCTGTTCCGGTGCCGGATTTCCTGTGTCCAGCACTTCCTTCATGCTCTCTGCAAGCGCTTTTTGCAGGTTAATGGTATTATATTGTCCCACATCCATGGTCTTTACATGGATGTCCAATTCTTTTGTCTCCGAATCCGCTGTGTCTGCAGACGAATTTGTGGACGGTTC
>USSP01000002.1 GCA_900557385.1 uncultured Lachnospiraceae bacterium | reverse complement strand
TACTGAAAGGGTGTCTATTATTAATCAGAAGGGATATTCAAATGAAACAGTCATCAAAAAAAATACTCTTTTCATGGATTGTACTCCAAGCAATACTCCTGATTATTGTTATCATCAGTGCATGTTCTCAATATCGCAGCCGTTATCAGGAGCATATTTTCACGCCCGCCAGCGGTGTCTATTACTATACCATGGGAAGCTATGACTCTCAACAGAACGCTTACTGTGTGGACGAAAGTTCCGGAACCGCCGGCATTTTCACCTGCGGTCCCTATATGACCATGAAAAAGGGAATTTATGATATTACGATATTTTATGAAAGTACAGGCAGTGATCACACTGCTTATGTAGAGTCCGAGGACTCGGCTTTTTATGCAAATGGTGTGAGAAGTGACCATGTTCTCTTAGACAGTAATCATACTTCTAAGTCTTTCCGTATACAGTTGTGTCGTAATGTGGAAGATTTTGAAATCCAGACAAGTTATAGCGGAAATGGCAGTCTCACAGTAAAAGCGGTATCCGTAGCTCAGGGCGCTGCAGATACCATTCATACTTTGTTTATCCGCATTGCCTTGTTGCTTGCTGTCAATGCACTATTTTTTCTCTATCGCTATGGGAATACCCATGAAGTTTCCAGCGAAAAAAAGCTTACCGTCTTTTCTCTCCTTGGAATCATCCTGCTTTCTTCCCTTCCTCTGCTACGGAATGGTTTTCCCCGTTATACCACCGATTTAAATTTCTTTTTGATGAGGGTTGATGGACTGAAGGATGGCTTGCTGTCCGGAGCCTTTCCCGTGCGGATACAGCCTAACTGGTTAAATGGTTATGGTTATGCTACTTCCATTTTTTACGGAGACCTTTTCCTTTATTTTCCTGCTATCCTTCGTATTCTCGGTGTTTCTGTCCAGAATGCTTATTTCTGTTACCAGTTTGCAGTGAATATTTCCACCTGCCTGGTTTCCTATTTTTGTTTGAAAGGCATTTTCTCTAGAAAAAGTATTGCATTGTTGGGCAGCGGGCTCTATACGCTGTCGGCCTATCGGCTGGTCATTTTATATTACACTACCAGAGGTGGTATGTTTACTGCCTACACCTTTCTTCCTCTGGTTCTTTATGGGGTTTATCTCATTTATACAGATAGTAAAAATTATAAAAGCTGGTTGTACACCAGCCTGGGAATGACTTTCATCATTCATTGCCATCTTCTTTCTGCAGAAATGACAGCGTTGACACTGCTCCTGTTCATTCTGCTGACCGTAACCAGCTTTTTCAAAAAAGATCGAATTTTTTCCATGCTGAAAGCCGTGGGATGTTCTATCCTTTTGAATCTCGGATTCTTAGTACCTTTGTTGAACTATATGGGAGCCGGATTTTATGTTTCCTCAGAATCCTGGAAATCCTTTTACAATTACATCCAAAACGATGGCATCCAACCCTCTGACTTTTTCAATCTTTTCCGGGGTACAAATGCCTATACCTCGCCGGATGTGGTGCTTGTATGCAGTTTATTGCTTTACCTTGTCTTCACTCTTTGTTTATCCAAAGACAAGCTTTCCCAGGAGGCTCTTTCTTTTCGCAAAATAGGGAACCGTTTTGCCGCATTATCCTGTATTCTTTGCTTTATGAGTACGATTTATTTCCCCTGGGACTGGATTGAGGAGACCTTTGCATTCCTGCGTATGGCCATCAATTCCATCCAGTACCCTCATCGGTTCATTGAGCTGGCAGTCCTTACCATGACTGTGACCATCTGCTGCGGTCTGGCTCAATTGGAAAGCAATAAAGGAAAGAATTACTTTCGCTATGTATCAACAGGTATCGCCGCACTTCTCCTGATTGGATCCGGTTGGATTCTATCCAATATTCTGAACCTGGATACTTACCAGCCGGTGTATGACAAGGCTTATCTGGATACCAGCCGAATCAGCACCAAAGAATATCTGCCGGAAGGTGCAGACCCGGAGCTCTATACCTTAGAATTTCCGGTTGCAGAGGAAGGTATTGCTATTGAACAGTTCTCCCGTGAAGGGCTGCATTTATCCATTGACTGTATCAATGTAACCAACGAGACTCAAATAATTGAAGTACCTTTGGTATATTATGAAGGTTATCTGGCTACAGATGAAGATTGCGGCAAGTTAGAGCTTTCCCCCAGCGATAACTTCTCTGTATTGCTTTCCGTTCCATCCACTCATAGTGGAACCATAGATATCCGTTTTAAATCCCCTCTTAGTTGGACGATTGCCATGTGGGTATCCGGAATCTGGATTGTCTGTCTGGTTGTATATTTACTGCGGAAGCGGTTTTCCGCAAAAATATAACATAAAGAAATGTCCCCTCACGCTTTTCTAAAGCGTGAGGGGACCATATTATCTGCATGTGCATCTATGCAACACTTCTTTCAGTTTTCTTGTCATATCCGGCGCTTCTTTCTCATACTCTTCAATCTGTCGTTCCACCCGGCTGCAATCATAGGAAAAGGATTGTATGCGGAATACTCTTTTCTCTGTATCAAATATGACATAGGAGGTTCCCTTTCCATCCCGCTGCTGCCCTGCGGAGCCCGGATTAATAAGCCAGGTTTCTCCGATTTTCCTTACCAGCTTATGATGGGTATGCCCGCAAAAGACATAGTCATAAGGCTTGAAGGCACTGACATCCTGTACCACCGTGTCCGGATAAATGCGATCCTGTAAAGGATCTCTGGGAGATCCGTGGAAGAAACCGATTCGGATACCATCCATCAACATCTCCCGATGATCCGGAAGCTGTTCCAGAAAATCCATTTCTTCCTGTCCTATTTGATCAAAAATCTGCTGATAGCTGTTTCCGTACCGTCCCACCAGTCTGCTGAGTTCATGAATCTGATGTAAAAGACTGGAATCCTTTTTGCAGTCTAACAGCATCTGATCATGATTTCCCCGAATGCAAGTATATCGTAGTGCCTGCATTTCATGAAGGATTTCCAGGGCATCATAATAATAGCCGAAAAAGTCCCCACCAAAAATAATCTGATCCGGGCGTTCCTGCTCCATCCGCCTCTCAAATGCCTGAAAAGCACTTCCGTTTCCATGGATATCCGAAAAGAAACAGATTCTCATAATTCCACCCCGAAATCCTTCATGTCTAACAGTTCATTTCCTGTAACAAACTGTTTTTCCGGATTTTTTTGCATATAAAATTCATTGGTATAGCGATAAACCACACCCTTCTGTACCCGGAAACACTCTTTAATATCTTCATCAAGGCAATATTCTTTAATCAATGCCACCACATCCTGATAACCGAAATGTGCCCGTATGGGCGTTGTCCCAGAAAAGCGCACATTCAATTCAAAGCAGACTGCCCGTCCATCCTTATCTTTGCGCATCTGAATATTCAGCAAGCGGTCCCCCTGGATGAAATGCCTTACAGATTTTTTCTGCCTCCTTTCGGATTTTCGCATCTTCCACCACTTCTGCTGCCATCGTGGAACCATGTCCCAGCCTCCGGTGCATAACAATGCTCTCTACGAGCTGACCGTTCTTGTCACAATAACAGCCCACCGTATATTCATCGGCTGCAGTTCCCACACATTCCTGCAGCACATAGTCTGCAGGTGTTCCCAATGCTTTTAATGCATCCATATCGGTCAGGAAATGAACACCACCAGATCCTTTTCCATGACATGGTTTCGCAATCATCGGAAACCCAACCTTTTGAACCAGTTCTTTTACTGCATCCTGGTCATCCAAGCGACAATATTGAGGATACTGACAACCATTGTCCTTTAACCATTCACAGGTCAGATACTTATTCTGTCCAATCTCAAGCATTTCCAAAGGAGATGCCACAAAAATTGCCTTTGTCCGTGTCTTAAGTTCACGGATTCCTCTCTGTAATGCAATGATATTTTCTTCTACACCGGTTAAAATCAAATCCACCTTCTGCTTATTGCAAAGAGTAATGACCCAATCTAAAAATCCCGGATCATTGGCATAGGGACTGATGCACGCCTGATCGCACATGTATAAGCCGACTGATTCCGGACTGATACAGGCTCCAATCACATGAATTTCCACATTTTCCTTAGCAAAATCATAACCACGAATTGCTTTTAAAATTCCCTGACTAACATTTCCTCCTACCCCTAAGAGTAAAATCGTAAGTTTTCTCACTTTGGTTTCCTCACTTATTGATACTCTGACTGCATCCAGGCAATCGTGTCCTCTAATGTGTGCTGTGGTTCAAAGCCTAAATCTTCCCGTGCAAGACTACCATCCGCACGCCAGTCCACTCCATCTCCTGGGTCTGTTCCTTCATGCACAATCGTAGATGTTGAATGAAGTACCTGGATACAGCGTTTTGCCAATTCCTCGTTGGAAATCGTCTCTGCTGCCACAATATTATAGCAGGGTTCCAGCTTTGATGCCTTCATTGCACATTGTACCGCCCGGGCAATGTCCCGCACATCCACGTAATTTTGTCTTCGCGTTCCTTTGCCCCGCAGGGTAATTGTGTCCCCTTTTTGGGCGCGCTGTAAAAAAACAGAAAATATGGTTTTGGACGACATTCCCACTCCGATGGGTGAGGGAATCCGGAGTGATGTGGTTGGAATTCCTTCCTGGTTCAGAAGACTGACCAGATACTCTCCCATTAATTTCGACGCATGATACACCGTCTCCGGGTGGGGCAAATCCGTTTCTGTAATCAGTCTCTCTTCCTTTGGTTTGGGCGTTCCCACCACAGGAAGAGAGGAAATATAAATAAATTTGGAACAGCCAGTCTCCACCGCCAGTCTGGTAAGATAAAAGGTTCCGAGACAATTATCGGTAAGCACCCGGGAATCATCCGCTGCCATGTTCAGATTGGCTGCCGCATGGATCATCACATCCAGTTTTCTGTTTTTCAGACTGTTTAGGGTATCCTCCTGAGATAAATCCCCACAGATATACTCTGCCACATAAGGGCATTGGTTCTCTGCTTTTCGCCCCAGTCCGATTACTGTTCCTTCTTCTGCTATACACTTTGCAATTTGCTGTCCCAGAAAACCATTACTGCCTGTTAGTAAGATATTCATTTCGTTCCAATCCTGTAAAATAGTCTTCATACCACTTTGCCAGGTCATGAATATCATAGCCGGCTTTTTTAATCAGTTCCCTTTGACAGGTTCTGTCTTTTTTCGCTTGAAAAAGATGAACTGCCTCCTCCGCCCACTGCTGTGCGTTTTCCTGCAAGGATTTACGGAAACACAACCCTTCTGTCACTTCCACTTCCGGATTGACCGTATCCGACATCAGAATAGGCAATCCTGCAGTCTGGGCTTCAATCAAGGTCAAAGGAAGCCCCTCATAAATGGAAGGAAAAATCAGCACATCCATGGCAGACATAAAATCATATGCATCTCCACGCATTCCGGTAAAAATCACCTGTTCTCCGATTCCGAGTGACTTTGCTTTTTCCATCATCTCATTCCGAAGACTTCCGTCTCCCAGACAGAAGAATCTGGCCTCTGGAAGAATCCGGGCAATTTCATGATAAACATCTATCAGAAAAGTATGATTCTTACATGCCACAAAATTGGCAATATGTCCAAATACCGGCTGATTATCTGCGATGTGAAATTCCTTTCGAATTTTTTCCCGGCTTTCCTGTTTGAAAGAAAATGCATCCAAATCAATGGCATTGTGTACGACCCGGAAGGGCTTATTCCCATACATCCATCGCCCGGCCGGTTCGGAACATGCAAAACGTTCTACTTGGCTGTGTTTCATAATCCATCGGCCGATTTTGTGTACCGTCATTTTGGCATTTGAGGTACTGTGAGAGTGGCAGATTGCCACACTTCCTCCCCGTTTTGCCGCAAGCAGCTGGGGAATCACCAGGGCATTAGGGGTATGACGCACCACTGCTACATACCCATTTTCTTTTACAATATGCTGAATGCCTTTCAGATTTGCCACCGGATTTGCAGTAAGCCGTGGTAGTTGGTAAATCCTTCCTCCAAGCTGTTCAATCTCTTTCACATAATCCGGATTACTTTCCGTATGCGTGATGAAATCAAACTGTATTTTGCTCCGATCAATGTTCCGATACAGATTCATCACAAAGTTCTCCATCCCGCCGGGATGCATAGAACCTACAATATGCAAAACACGAATCATCGTAATTCCCACACCTTTACACTATTTTTCACAACCACACCATTCCCGGAAAGTCATGTGATATTCCACCGGAATTTTTTCCTTTAGTTTCGTGTCATCAAACACGGTGCTGCCTGACTCAATCTTAAGTGCCACTTCCGGATAATCTACATAAGTAACGCCTACCTGATACTTCCTGGCAATCAGTTCTGCCATTTCCCGCAGACTATAATCTTCTCCTCCAATGTTATAGACATCATTGACACAGCTGTCGCTGAAGGCGCCCTGTATCAAAATTTCACACAAATCACCCATATAGGTTAAGGTTCTCCGCACAGAGCCATCACCATACAAGGAAATGTTCTCTCCCTTGGTGGCTCTGCCCAGCATAAATTCTGCAGTACCATAGGAGGTTGCATCCGGAATCAGGGTTCCATAGGGCAGACAAATACGGAAGGTACAATATTCTACTCCATACACCTCGTGATACTGCTTCAAATACTGCTCGCAGGCAAACTTATTGATGGCGTAGATTGTCTTGAATTCCTTCTCCGCATCCTCCCGCAGCGCCCCCTCTTTTCCTTTGTATACAAGGCGGGTGGAGGGAAAAATCAACTTAGCTTTGGAATGGCTTCTGCGATATGCATTCAGCACATTTAAGAGAGCCCTTTCATTGGTATCAAGAAAAACCTCATACTCATCAAAGCCCTTCTCGCTCCCTGTCTTTCCCGCAAACATATAAAGAATGTCACAAGAAAAATCTACCTTCTGTTCCAGATTCTCTTCCAAAACATTGACACAGTGGTAGTGTCCTGCTCCATCTACATGTTTCTCTGCCAAATCATACAATTCCAGTTGAACATCCGGCTTTTCCTTCTGTAACTGATAAATCAGATTTCTGGCAATATACCCGTTTGCTCCAATGATCGCAATTTTCCTAACCTTCATCTTTCTGCTCCTTAATCCTGCTGCTCTGCTGCCTGTCTACGGAATTCATCCACAAGTTCTGCCTGTCGTACCAGCTCCTTGTAATTTTTTTGCCGTGTCTCCGGATTTTGTACACATTCCATAAATCTGTGGAGAGACTTGCCAAAGGCATCATCTGCAGGAAGTTTCCGCACTTCTTCCTCGTTTCCTTTCCGAATCACCATTTCCGGCACGAATCCAGCCGGTGCAGTCAGCACACGTCCCGTATACAGACATCCCTTGCTTCCCCATACCTCTAATTCGCATTTATAGTTATTGTCCATTCCATAGGCAATCTGTACCGTCACACCCTCCGAATTCGTCAGAGCTCCAGATCCATAAATATCCACCTCAAAGTCTTCCAGACCGTTCATCTGGGCATAGCGTACCCTGGCGTCTTCTCCCAGCAGCATGGAAGCATATTTCAACGTATAGCCTCCCGCATCAATCAAGGCACCTCCACCCAGTTTCTTGTTATAACGGAAATCATTGGCCGCTCTTCTAGGGAATCCAAAGGATACACGGTACAGCCGTACCTCTCCCAGTTCTCCGGAAGCCACCGTCTCCCGGATTGCTTCCAGCTGCTCATGGAAAGCAAACATATAGTTTTCATGAAGTGCCAGTCCCTTTCCTTCTGCCAGAGCTGCCAGTTCCGCGGTATCCTTCGCAGCTATCGTGGAGGGTTTCTCCACCAATACATGCTTTCCGGTTTCCAATGCCTTTTTTGCCCACTGATAGTGCAGTGCAGGGGGAAGGGGGATATATACTGCATCAATCTGCTCTGCTGTCACCAGTTTCTCGTAACTGTCATAAATCCTGCCACCATACTGTGTGATAAATTCCTGTGCTTTCTTTCTCTGCTCACCCAGTATTTTTTCTATGGTTTCCTCCGCCGGAAGCTGTTCGCCGAACCACTCTTCTTTCGATCCTACTCCAATCCCGGCGAAATGTAACCCGGGAAGCTTCTCCAGTGCCGGCATAAATCTCCGGAATGCAATTTCCGATGGACAGATAATTCCTATATTCATATTACAATCTCGACCTTTCCTTTTATACTGCATGATACCTTGAGGGTTACTCTGTCCTTATTTCTATAGATTAATCAAAGCCAGTAGATTTCTCAATTGGATGTTCAGGCAGTTATTGACCTGCACCAGATAATTCAAGGTACCGTAATCCACCCACAAATAATCCTCCGGCAACAATTCCAGATTCTTATCCCCAATATCAATGATGACATTGCGGTTCTGTTCATGAAAAAATCTGCCACCCTCTTCCGACAGGAGAACATTACACAGAATCCCTGTTCCCTCTCTCAAAGACTCTTGAAAGGCTCGTTCTACCAAATCATCCTTTGCCGGATCGTGGGAAGCCTCCCACTGAATGGCAGGTCCCAGTTCTACACTGTCAAAGCAGCCGATTTCTGCCTTAAGTTTCACCAAAAACTGTCGTTTACCGTCCAATACTCTGGTCAGCATACCGAAGGTAGCCTCCCCCAACGCCTTAAACAAGGGCTGATTCCATCTACGTACCTCCCGTCCATGAATCTCAATATCATAATAACGAACCATAAAATCTGCCTGTTTTCTGCAGGTGATTCCATAGGAATCTACCCGCCAGTCTACCAGCTGATTCAGAGGAACTGTAACCACTGACACTTCATGAAACATTTTGTAGTTGTTGATTTTCTGATAGATATCCGGCAGGTATCTATCCGGTTCTGCCTCAAAGACAGAGAAATATAATGATTTATCACGGAAGCAGGCTCTAATCTGCTCCCGTTCCTCACTGTTCAGATGCTCTGTAACCAACGGAATCCCGGCTAATACGGTTCTGGTGTCCATATTCACCAGATTATCAATTTCCATAAGACGCTTAATCTGTCCCAGAGTCATCCATCGGAAATTGGGAAGCACTTCCACCTCTTCATCCACAGCCATAATCATATTTCGATTACGCTTCCTGTAAAATCTGGCTGCCTGTTCGGACTGGATCTGGTCATAAATGACATGATACCGCTCCGCATGCTCGAAATACTCAAAATAGGGCGGAAAATTTCCACCGTGGGCACGGGTAAAATTACTCTTGGTAGCCTGCAGTGTTGGCGAAATCTGCACACAATTCACATTTCCCGGTTCAATCTTTGCCTGCATAAGAAAATGAAGGACGCCTCCGATTTCTTTGCAGATGATCCCCAGATAACCAATCTCCGACTGCAAAATTACAGGCTGCTCCGATATAAATTCATCGTTGATGAAATAACGCATTCCCTTAATGGAGAAAAAACTTCTCTTACGATTCAGCACTTCCCCATTATAGTCATCATAAAACCACATATTCCCGGAATTAATACTGCACTCTTGAATATTTACATAGGTTTTGGCATTTAACTCTTTTATCCAGGCTTCCAGGTCGCTCATGGAATTGGCGATTCCCTCACGGTTTGCCCAGGATTCTATTACTTTTTGTGTCCAGGTCATTTAAGTCCCTCACATTATTCACATAAAGTCTATTCGTATATCGTAAAATCTGTAATATTATAGCATATTCTATGACTTGTTTCCACGCAGATTTTATGCTATTTTATTTCTGTTGACATCTGATATTTCCCTTGCGTTCAAATAATAAGGAGCAAATCATGACTTCCTACAAAGCAAAAGTAATTTCCTTTATGAAACAAAACTGGATTATCATCCTTCTTTTTACCTGCTTTCTGCTCACACACAGCCTATTCCTCTCTTCCATACCGCGGGGGATCTGCATTGATGAAGCTGCAGCAGCTTATGACGGCTGGTGTCTGGAAAATTTGGGAACTGACCGGGAAGGAACACCAAATCCCATTTATTTACGCAATTTCGGCGGTGGACAAAGTGTTTCCTATGCTTTTCTGCTCTCCCTGCTTTTTCGGGTTATGGGAGTGTCCTTATTCAGTATTCGCATGCCCATTTTTATTGCCATGATTATTTTTGCTGTCTATGGACTAAAGTTGATTCGTCTTGCTCATTTTGACAACAGGCTTCCGGAGTACTGCTTCTTAGCCGGTATATCTTTCATGCCGGTTTTTGTAGTGATGTTTCGTGTAGGACTGGATTGTAATCTGATGCTGTCCGCCTCTACGGTTTTTCTTTACTATCTAATAAAAGGCATCACAACTGATAAGACAAGCTGCTACATTGGGGCAGGCATCTGGGGTGGACTCGTGTTATACACCTATATTCTGAGTCATCTGGTTCTTCCCTTATTTCTTCTACTGACTGTTATCTATCTGGTCATGATTCGGAAATTTCGTTTCCGTAAATGGATTTTTACTGCGATTCCTTTGGGAATTTTAGCCACACCCCTCATCGGTTTTCATATTATTAATATGCTGGAAATGCCTGACACGAAGTTTGGACCTTTTACCCTGACTCGATTGTGGTGTTACAACGAAAGGGCAAACGAAATGTCCCTTTCCTTTATCTTATCCAATTTTAAAATCGTATTGCATGACATTTTCTTATTCGACCAGCATCGCTTCAATACCGTTACGCGATTTTTTAACCTGTATCTTCCTACTATTGTCTTTTTTGCCATTGGATTCGTTCTTATTGTACGAAGATTCGCTTCTAATGTGAGAAACAAAGATTTCAGCCTTTCCAGTATCCTTTTATTGTGGTTTTTGGCTGAATTTGCTCTTGCCTGCATTACCTCTGATCTTTGTACTTATAAAGTCAATGCTATCTTTTTTGCAGTTTTATATATCGCAATAGAAGGATTACTTTTCATCAGCCGGCATAAACAGCGGATTGTCCGATATCTTCTGTACTTTGTGGCACTTTTCTATCTTGTCCGCTCTGTACAGTTCACCTATTACTACTTTGTCGACTACCGTGAGGACACCTGGCCAATCTGGTTGTTTGAGGGTGAATTAAATGAGGCAGCAGAATATATTGATGAAATTGAATATGATGAAAACCAGGATATTTATTTCAGTGATTTACACAAAATAAGGATATATTGGGCCATCGCCACTCTGCAGCCCCAATCTGAATATAAGAATCAAGGAGCTGATGTAGGTCGGCTGCATTATTATCTCCCGGAAACCATCAACGCAGATTCCCTTTATGTGGTGGTTAACAGAGATCCGGAATATGGTGCTCTCTTAACGCAATATGGATTTCAGGGTAAAGAATGCGGTGAATATTATGTCTATCACAATCCCTGGAGATCCTATCAATCCGCATCCGAACCGGTATCCTATACCGTGGATCACTATGATGCCCAGGAAGATGCCGATGCTACCTATATCAGCGGATGGAGCAGTAGTCCTACTGGACTTCCCTGGGATACCATTCTTCTGGAAAATAACGGAACTTACTATACCGCACAAAAAGCAGATCGTCCCGATGTAGCTGCTGCTCTGGGAACCGATTCCACTTTAGAATATGGTTATTCCTTTGTCATTCCTTATCAGGAAGATATATCGAATGCAACGATATGTTTTGTGGATTCCACCAATCAGATTGTATTCCAAACAGCTTTTTCAGTTCCCTAAAAGGTTGATTCATTCCAAATTTTTGGTCTCACGGATGACAAACTGCGGCATTGTATTGATGCAAAGATAAATTCTTCCGATATACTCTCCAATCAGTCCTAAGGACAGCATCACCACTCCTCCAATAATGAGAAGGACTGTCATAAGGGAACTATATCCTGCCATAATTTCCGGATGCAGCAGTTTATTTACTACCGTAAAAATAATACCCAACACCCCAATGGTCGTAAACAAAACTCCCAAAATAGCAGATACTCGCAGAGGTTTAATCGAAAAGGCAGTGAATCCGTTCATCCACAGAGAAAGCAATTTGGTAAGTGTATAACCGGATTCCCCCTCTTCCCGTTCGTGATGTTCAATCGTCGCATTGGCAATATTCTTGGTCGTTCGCAGCACCAGCCCCCAGATATAAGGAAAGGCATTCCGATAATTACAGATTTCTTTGATAACATAGCTGCGGCATACAAAGAAACTGGTCAGACTGATATTCTTGGGTTTACCTACCATGGTGGTCAACATAAGATTATTCATCCAGGTTCCCAGTTTTCGGAAAGAGTTATCCTTCCGTTCTGTATATTTGGCATATACTACATCGTATCCTTCCTGCAGCTTGTCCAGTAAGATTTCCACCTGATCAACCGGTGTCTGTCCATCATCATCCAATGTCACCACGTAATCACCTGTACAGATATTATAGCCTGCCATCAGCGCAGAATGTTGTCCAAAATTTTTCGCCAGATTAATTCCCTTGATAAAGCTATACTGCTCGCACAAGGCATCAATTTTTGTCCAGACCTTATCCGGAGAGCAATCATTGACCAGAACGATTTCGTAAGTGTAGTCAGACAGGTTTTCCATCAGCTTTCCAATATCCCCTACGACCTTTTCAATAGTATCCTCACTTCTATAGCAAGGAATTACATAAGATATTTTTTCTTTCATAACACTCCATCACCTCGACTATTTTTTATCCTCTCCATTTGCATAATCGTTTTTTTCTCCATGCTGCGATTTGCAGAAAGATGATCATCAATGAATCCCTGTTTTGTATATTCTCTTCCAATCTCTGATTTAAGGGTTTGACCCGGATGGAAAACCATTTCGATATCTTGTTTTCTGTCTAAGGCATAGCGCCGAAAATACGGGGATAATGCCTCTACGCGCTTTTCATCCATGCACCCGCTCATCAGCAAACCCCAAAACTTCATCGAGTCCTGGTAAAATTGGGGCATCGTCCTCTTCGCATGTTTTGCCAACCTATGCAGTAAAATATGCTTCACCGGATTAAGCATTCCATAGGATAAAACATGTTTTCTCTCTTCCAAAAAGGGGAGAATTGGCTCGTCCGGAATTCTTACGCAGGATACCTGAATCAAATTTTCTTCCAATACCTCTGTCAGAGCTTCCCATACTACAGGAATCATGTGAGTATGTTGATGACTGTCAATGCGAAAACAGATATTTGATTCCATATCATCCCGTACTCTCCTAATTTGTGCACGTATTTCTTCCTTAATTTGTTTCTTCCAGCTCTCCCGTATCGTTTTCTGATATGACACCTTGAGTAAATCGCCCCAGCTTCTCACAAAATACCCATCCCGATCCACCAGGCAAGGCACCTTACTGCTCTCTGCCACGCAGTGTCCTTCCATAAGATTTAAATGAATTGCCAGTTCCACCTTTCGCGAACTTTTTTTTAAAGCTTTTTTCAATAAATCAATACTGGTTTCATAACAGCTCATATTGGGTATGATACTGGTACTGTCTAATTGATTATTACTAATCAACTCCGCGATATCTCTTGATGCATGTAAGGAAACACCATAATCATCCGCATGAATCAATAACACTCTTTATTCCTCTTTTCTCCCAAGCAATACTTCTTTTTCAATATAAATAGGTCGATTTTTACCTTCTACATAAATTCTGGACAAATACTCCCCCATAATACCTAGAATCAGTAACTGAATTCCTCCGATTAACAGAATGAGACTAATAATGGTAGGATATCCCGGCACATCAATGTCATAAAGTAATTTTTCAAAAATTACAACAATTAAATATAGGATAGCACCTCCTGATGTCAATGTGCCAAGAAAGGTAGCAATTTTCAATGGAAATGTAGAGAACGAAATAAATCCTTCAATAGCATACCGGACTAAACTCACGAAATTCCATTTTGATTTCCCTGCATTCCTTTCTTCAACCTGATAAGGAATATAGTAAGTCTCATAACCTACCCAGGAAAAAATTCCCTTTGAAAATCGAAAGTATTCTGGAAGCGCCATAATTGTTTCCACCATTGCCTTGCGAAAGGTTCGGAAATCACTGGCTCCATCTACGAATCTCACATCGCTGGTTCTGTCCATGATATGATAGAACAGTTTTTTAAATAGTTTCAATATATGGCTTTCTCTTCTTTTCTCCTGATAGGCTGCCACACAATCAAACTCTTCATGTTGTTCCAAAAAAACTACCATGTCTCTTGCAATTTCCGGTCGTTGCTGCAAGTCTGCATCAATCAGTGTCACATAATCTCCCGAGGCTCTTCGCATCCCTGCTAAAATTGCAGCTTCTTTTCCGAAATTTCTTGAAAAACTGATAATTCTTACATGGTCTTCATCCTCTTTGTAGAGCTTTTTCATTTCTTTCAAGGTACAATCTTTGCTTCCGTCATTAACAAATATAATCTCATACTCATAAGGTTGCCCATCAAAAGTAGTTTTCACCGCTTCGTAAAAAGATTTCACATTTTCCTCTTCGTTATAGCTTGGAACAATCAATGAAAGCTTCATCTTCTGTTTTCCTCTTCTGTGTTGTGGTTTCTCACATATTCCTTCAAGGTACAACCTTGGTAAGAAGTCTGTATGGCATCAAACAAGACCTGCAGCTTATCATAGAGTGCTTCTATCTCTTCCTCCGTCCGGAAGGTAGGACTTCCTCCCGGCATCAGTTCGGAAGAATGAAGCATAAACATCAGATAGTCCCCGTCTCCTCTTCGATTCTTCTCAATTAACCAAAGCATGTCCTTCAGGTTATCTCTGCCGGGACGAAGCCAGATATTCTGACCTGCCATGCCAAACAATACCGTCTTTACATTGGATTTCCAGCTTTTATTGCAATCCAGAAACATCCGATGGGTGCGCTCCACGGTAACGGGAACCTCTGTGATTCCATGAATCTTCTGAACCTTTTTTGAAACATCCCTATAATCAGGTCCTGCATAATCCGGCGTCTGACCCATTGAATCCCTCCAGCTGATACCCGGTGTATAGGAACAGTCTATCCGATAACCATATTGATATAGCAGTTCAAAATAAGTTTGATTCATCGCCCATCTTCCGGCTCTGTGTGTTACCGGCACATATCCAAACTGCTCCTTCATTTTCTCTGTTATGGCAGTAAGCTTTGCCTCCATAATCTCCCGGGGGTATTCTATGAGATAGGGTGCCCCGGAATGCTCTCCCCGTGGAAGTTCATAAAAGGGAGGATTATTCCAGGCATGCAGATGCATTCCCAATTCACAGGAATCCATTTCCACATTTTTGTTAATAAACTCCACAAATGACGAATCATTGATCATCTCCCAGTTGCTAAGCCACACCGGCTTAAAGCCATATCTGGAACAAAGTTCCTGGAACCTGGCAAGATACCGGACATTCTTCGTGGTGATCTCCTGTCCCGGTTTCCATCGCCACAGGTTATCCCCTTCTGTATCAATTGTAATGATGAAATACTTCATCTCAATTTCCTCTCTTCCGTTACCCAATTTTCACAATCAGTACACCATCCACAATCTGAATGGAATCTGCTGCCGGATAGGAAGGCATATCAGCTAGCTGATCTTTCACACGCTCTATCTGCTCATCGGTAGGCTCCGCAAGTGGGAAGTGCATGTAGTAAGCCATATATCTACGCAGGCCCTGCTCATTGAAATTCGGCTCATAAGCAGTTCCCCGCAGTTCCTTTAAAGCATCAAAAGCAGGGAGTCTCACCGGATAGTTGGGATACAAATCCTCATCCATCACAATATAAACCGGCATAGACGCATCCCAGCCTTCCATCGCCTCAATTCTGGCAGCTACACGATTTAAATAGGACGCCATCTGTTCTGTTGCTGCCTGTTCCCGATAATATGCCTGATTATCCATAGTGTAGTCATGCCCAATCTGTATTACCACACCAATGAGAACCACCATGCAAAAGATTTTTTGAAACTCACGCCCAGTCTGTTTTCTTTCTGTCAGATTTTCCACATCACAGGCTGCTGTCAGCAAAATTATCCACACAAATACCAAGGAATACATCATATACCGGTCAACACCGGCTCCCACACGATCTGCCATAAGTACCGGCAGACAATTGCAGCCTATAGGAAGCAGCCCCAGCAGTACTACCTTCCACATCCGGTTTACGAGAGGATCCTTTTCCGGTCTTTTCCAAATGGAGTGACCGGCATAGCCCAGCAGGCATACCGCCAGAATCACATTGACTCCTACCATGATAGCAGAGCCATAATAATGCGTTGTGAAAAAATATCGTAGGAAATAAAGATAAGCGTAAACAATACCTTTACAAATCCCTTTCGGCGTAAACTTCGTCATTTCATTGATTCCGTAATAATCGGAAAGATCATACTGTAACAGGGCTGTGCTTACCTTTACACCCACATAGTAAAGAATGAAGCCGCCTAAAAGAATAACCAGGTAGCGAACTACCGTTTTCCATTCCTCCTTCCAGGTATGTTTTTCCCGGAATAATTCAAAAAACAGGATTCCATACATCACCGCTACCGTCACGGAAATATAGGCCTGATGAATCGCCAGGGAAAATCCTACCAGCACAATAGCTCCCAGGATTCCATAACGATACCGTTCTGCCAGAAAAACCGCCAGGACGGCAAAAAACACTGCCATAAACCAAGCATCTCCCAGCTGTGTAAATGCCATAAAACTGACAATAGCCGGAAAGACCACCATCACGATACCGATCAATCCTGCATACAACGGTTTATCCACTCGGAGGAGAACGGTGACCATGGCTGCTGACAAAGCGAGCAGGAAAATACCCAGAAGTCCTGCAACAGCCTGCATACTGTAATTTCCACCAATCCACTGTCCCAGGATTCCTACCAGCCATCTTCCCTCTGCCATTCTTCCCATGAGCATCTCCTGCTTATCCAGGAAAAGTACACTGATTTCGTTATAGTTAAATACTTTATTGGTCAGAATAAATAAATGGGTCAATATACCGGCTATCATTGCTGTACTAAAGGCAGTCTTTGCTGTTTTAGGCAGATCTCTCCACCATGTTTTTAATTTTTCTGAAGGCATTTTCATTCCTCGATTCATTTATAATATATATCATTCGACTATCAATTTAGCTGCATCGCTTCTTCGCTGAATCTGACTACGATTATATCGTCTACCTGAAGGACAGACCCGGCATCCGGCCAGATTGCCATATTTTCCACTTCCGGTAACTTCATCAATTCCTCTATCGTCTGGTCACTGACACCTTCCAGCTTTATCCCATAATACTCATCCAACATAGATACCACATGTTTCTGATGAGAAACCAGATAAGAATCCGCATAGCCTGCCAGTGCAGGAGAGGTTCCGTATGCATATATGTCCGTTCCAGGCAGATTTCCTATAACGGCAATTTTATCCGCATTCTGATAATCCGGTAAATTTTCCATACGGGCAATCATTCTGTCCATCATGGCATAGGTCTTCTCATAGCTTAATGTCTGCACCCGATATGCCACGTTAGCAGAAATAATAAGAACATAAACCAAAATACCTGATGCAAGCACAACTGCCCATTGTCCTGCCTTATACTGTACTTCCCTCTGTTCATATTCCCAGAATAAAAATACAAAAGTTAAAACCAGTGGGAACTGCATCAGCGCATAATATTCCACCTCATTGGTGACAAAATAAAAGCAATGACATGCGCAGGGAATCATAAAAATGCATACTGCCAGTAAAAACAAATGACTGAAATGTTTGTAAATTTCCTTTTTACAAACCAGAATCAAACAAAAGAGAACTGACATCGTCAGGCAAACAGCCGAAGCTATGCCATACGTGCTTAGACGCGAAACTGATCCCACATAATAATAAACGGTATCAACTAAGGATTGTACTGTTGCATGAATAAACTCTGACATGCTGGGAAAATGAATGCTTCCCAAACCATGATGATTCACCAGCGCAATCTGTTCCACACGACTCATAATCTCCAGAGAAACCTTATAAAACGCCAGTCCTAGTATTCCCATTCCTAAATACTTCAAAATCTGTTTCCAGAAATCTCCACCTAGTTTACCGTCTCCTGCAAGTAAAATCTCACGAATTGTCAGAAACAGAATTAAAACAATGGCAAGAGATAGGTAAGCCTGATAAATACCAATTCCCACTCCAAGCAGAACAGCACCTGCTATCCAGCCAAACCGCTTTTTCCTCGCCAAATAAACAGCCAAAACTGCCATCAGCCCTGCGAAAAAATAGCAATCTGCAGTAAACATATACCCCAACGTACTGGTGACCGGCGGGCTGGTCACAACAAGTGCTGCAATAAAAGCGATGGATAATTTTCCTCGAATTTCAAACAGCTTTACCAATAAGACTACCAGAATGCTCAAATACAGTAATGATAGTAAGCCAATCACCCAGGGAATATCCTTAAATGCCCGAAATGCAGCAGGCAGAAACTGAAACTGCCGTCCCTGATGTGTCATATTATGAGTAGGGTAGTAATAATCCATCAAGGAATCCCAGTTGGGGATATGATTGGTAAACTTATACATGTGGGCAAGCAGCCCGATTGCGAAAGTGGATAGTATCGCCCACACTGCTTGCGTATCTTTTTTTAGTTGATTCCACTGTCTATATAAATAATTTTCTGGCAAAATATATACCTCTTCTATAATTTATTGTTTCAAAAAACACTCCAATTCCTCCGGTGTTCCCAGGACATGCACCGTCTCAGGAGCGATATCGGAAATATAAATCTCGCCTCCCTTGGAAAGGAGGTAATCATACAGAGGGGCTACATATTTCTCACCCTTTACCAGATTTTTCTCTTCCCTATAATACTCATCATATAACTGTTTATACAAGCCACAGGATTTAAAATAGTAAGCTCCCAGCGTGCAGTGATCGGAAATTCTCTGCTTCTCCTTAATTTGTACCACTCTGCCCTGCTCGTCCAACCGGACGAAGCTCCAATGGTCTCCCTCTGCCTTGAAGCAGGGAATAAATCCATCTCCGCGGAGTTCTTCACTGTTCATCTGTCCCGGCTCCACATAGGTGTCAATGTTATAGATGAGCAGTGCATGCTCGCTATTCCAATACTTTTCTGCCAAAGTCGCTGTCGTAGCCTGCCCATCTGTCAGATAATCCAAAAGAATCAGATGATAGTCGATAATGCCCAGTTCTTCACATTTACTCCGGACAAAGCCCGCGATATCCAGGTCTTCATCCTTCATTGCGATGAAAATATACTGCGCCACATCCTTTTTATAGCCTTCCAGACTGATCATAGACCACTCAAACAAGGTCTTTCCCTTGGCTTCAATCATATATTTGGGAACTTTGTAGCCCGCTTTCCGGAAACGGGAACCCAGCCCTCCCATGGTAATCACAACATCAATTTTATTTTCCATTTTCTAATCCTCAATATTCTGTCTGGACTGCTCACAGTTTTTTTCCAGTTCCTCCGGGGTGTACTTCATGAATTCATCCGGACGAATGGTTCTGTCATCCACATAGAAACCTTTATGTCCCGGCCATACCTTTCCGTATACGATCTCATCATAAGGGATTTCCCATTTCTCCAGCCAGGCTGTCAGCACCGCTGCCGTGTGCTTATTGATCAGTCCCAGATTTCCTGCCCACAGCGTTTCCGCATACAGCCCTGGATTATAATCTTTTTTCATCAGCAGACGCAGGAAACCTGCTTCCTCATCCGTATATTCAGAACCACCCAACGTATATTGGAAATTCTGATCCATATCTTTAAATTCCACATAGACAAAATCAGCCTGGTTTCCATCCACCGGAGCATCAAAATCAACCCGGTAAATATTACCCTGCACCGATTCCTGATACTCTGCTTTCACCTCTGTAAAGATAGCAGATAAAGAATCCATGGACAAGCCCATGGAACTGAAGGAACGTCCCAGAGAATAGCCGTTCCAGCCTTTTTCCAGATTTTTATTTAATTCTCGCACCGTTTCTGCAGGAAAATCCGCCACATTAGGCACCATACAGCCGGTATCAGCATCATAAACATACTCTCCGGAGGTAATCAGCCAATAATAATAATAGTAATTGTCAAAGGGCTCCAGCTTTCCACCAATTATCGTGTGATTTTTCCGAAAGACATCAATGGATTCTCCCGCCGCCTCATATCCACGAACCGTATTGATTTCTACAACCGAGTCGCTTTTACCTCTCCCAAATAGTAATATCCGAACAGCGAATAAATCCCGATATAGGAGTTATCCTTATTTAAGCTTTGCGCCAGCTTGTAATTGTCCTGTACGGACTCATACATTCCGTTTTCTATAAAGTCGGTGCCCAGATGCTTAATCTCAGAATCAGTGACAAAGGTGTACCCGTCCGGCACTACATACCGGCTCTGTAGCTGCCCATCCTCGCTCAAAATCCCGATGCCGTCTTTTCCTGCCAGAACTAACAGGAAGGCTGCAAATCCCAATACCCAGTATCTGCTGCTGTCTGTCTGCAGATAGCAGGTTACCAGCAGCATCAGCATGACAAAGACAGCATAAATCACACCCACACTTCTGGCATAAATACTTCCCGAATCAAGTCTGATTACCGTATAGCTCAACGAAATCAATAAAATAATTCCAAAGGAAAAAGCAATCCCTGCCTGTATGCCATTGCCAATCACCAGCTTTTTCTTTTCTATCCTGATTTTCCCCAGTTTGAGGGTCAACGCAATGGACAGCCAGAAAATAACCGGTATTACCATGAAGGAAAGGATATTATACAACACCAGGCGAAGGGACATGGACTGGATATAGGGCAGTAAGCTGCCCGGTACACCCTGTCCAAATCTTGCCAAACCGTCTGCATATACTGTCTGTCCGCTCATTGCCAGAGTATGCTTCAATGTCCCGATAAGCCATGGAATACTGATTACTGCGGGAAGGATACAGACTGCCCACCAGATCCAGAAAGCTGGCTTTCTGACCAGTTCTTTTAATTCGCCTGTTCTCACAAGGGCTATCATCTGCCGGATGGCAAGAGGCAGGAACCCGATGCACACAGCCGCTCCAAAGA
This sequence comes from uncultured Lachnospiraceae bacterium, assembly GCA_900557385.1. Classification (GTDB taxonomy): domain Bacteria; phylum Bacillota; class Clostridia; order Lachnospirales; family Lachnospiraceae; genus UMGS2037. The sequence continues at coordinate 2,829 of USSP01000002.1, read as the reverse complement.
CAGGATAATACAAGCCCTGTACCAGGCTGGTCAAAAACCACGCCTTTAACCACAGATTTTTCCTTGCAACCAGGTTCTGCCAGGATAAAAGCAGCATCACGGGTATAATAAAAATAATACGGTTATAGTCCGGCACCAACAGTACCAGAGAGATTAACAACAGGACTTCGTCTCTCAACTGCCCCTTCAGCAGTAATACAACCGCCATGATGACAAGTAAATACAGCACATTCTGTACCACTGCATAGTTTGCCAGCTAACCATGTCCCAAAAACTCAAACAGAAAGCCATGCACCAGAGAATACATCCCGGAAACAGGAATGTATTCTGAAAAGAGTTGCTGCCCCAGTTCAAAGACCTGGGAATAGCCAATAATATCCTCCATGGGATGATGCAGGTCTGTTGATATAATAGCACCATTTCCACTGAACCGGTTACATGCCATAATCGCAACGCAGGCACCATAGGTTACAAACAGTTCCTTTTGTCCCTGATTCTTCCAGTATTTTTTTAATTTCCATGCCCCTTCTACTATAAATGCAGCAATCAATCCATAAATCAGCACACGGATTTTCAGTGGCGGTGCCACCGTTACCTTTTCTCCTTCGTAGAGATAATTTGCATTGGTATACAGTAACAGAACAAAAGGAATCGCTATCTGGGAAATCAACATACCCCGCAGAAATGCTGTCTTTTTCTCTCGAAACGCCAGGGGAATAAGACTGACAATCAATGCCAGTACCGCAATAACCACCCCATTCAGTTCCTTTTCTCCACCCATTCCCAGATACAGGCGATACAATCCCATAATGGCATAGGCATTAAGGAAGAAACATGTCAGCCCTGCAGTTATCCATTCCCGCTGCCGCAACAGTAACAGCAGCAGATAAAGCGTTGCCAGTAACAGCAATGGACTGGTTTCCTGCCACACAAGGTAGTATGCTGCCGTCAAGGCAAGAACCATGACTGCCAGATAGCTTGTCCGGTTGGAAACCATGGATTTCCTTTCTTCCAGTCCTGCTTTCCTTTGGCACCAGAAAAAATAAAGGGTATAAACCAAACCACCTGCAAGGGCTAAAATGTAAAAGAGATTTCTCTCCGCCGATTTATTGCTGGCATCCTGTGCCGTATGTTCATTGACAATATCTGTGTATACCTGGTTTGCATTTCCGGTCAGTATTAAATAAATAATGGTGAAACAGCAGCCAATAGCTGCTAAAATGAAGAAAAATCTGCGTAGTTTTTTTGTTTCCATGTCGTCCTCATACTCACATTTGTGGTTTTATCCGCACCGATGTATCGCAATTTCCTATCGCCTTAATATCCAAAAGCCCTTTGTCTCATATAGGAAATTCTCATCATATTCCTCTTTCAAATAGGCACCAAAGACCGTATGATTCAATAAGGAATCCGCATTCAGGTATTGTTTATCAATCAACACCACTGTGGGTTGCACATAATTTCTCTTATAATATTCTACCCATTGATTACCATAAACCGGCGTAGTCAACGCCGTTGCCGATGAAAATCTGTAAGGTGCATAAATATTATAAACAGGGTCTTGTGATAAAATCAACACCGTATCTTTTTCTGTCAGATTTTCATCAATGTCGTCTTTTCTTATTAAATAACTACTTTTTTCTTCCGGATCAATAAACAAGCCTTTGAAGGGTCCAAAATCTATCTGTTCCCTGATTTCTAATATATTCGCAGGTCCTGTTCCGTTGACTCTGACGATATATCCTTTCATAAATATTAAAGAAATAAGCAATACTGCCACGGAAAGGATTGCAAAATAATGTGTGGTCTTTTTTGAAAATATCTGTTCTCCTTCTCCCAGGACAATCGCTATAAGACTGATATACCAAAAAGCACTATTTTCTGCCATTCCCAAGTTTGACCCCAATAAGGTACCCAGGAACATAAACATTCCCATACCATAAAATAAATAGCTTAGCTCCCTGTCATGAAGTTTATAGATAATGAGCGCTCCTGCAAGTGCGATTACTGTATATCGGATTTGTAAGCCAAACACTCCACAGGGACGGATTGTCGATATATTCATTCCAATGATTGCTACTGAAGACCAAAACATTACATGATATACAAATGGTAGTTTTTCCTTATTCTTCCATTGAAAAGCAATATACGTTATAAGTGCTACAATCAGTATTGCAAAAACTTGTACCATTTTCTCTTTTGATAACACAAAACTCCCGACAAAACTTCCCAGCAAATTTTCATTTCCATGAGATTCATCCATCAAAATTCCATGAAATACATTGTCTAGCATTTCAGATGGTGAGATATAGGCAAAGACATATAAGCAAAATACCACTGCGCAAGCAATACATGTCCCTATGAAAATCAATCCTTTCCTTCTGTTCTCCCGAATCGAAAAGAAATAAGCAATCAAGACAATCGTTGCAATTATCATCGTAGGATAACACAAAATGCCTATACTAAATAAAATACCAGAGAGAATCAGCAATACATATACTTTTACCTTACTCCAGTTTTTCTCTTCCCGGCTTACAAGAAACAGCAGGAGCATTGATATCAGAATGTAGTTACAGCTTAAAAAGCCATACTCCAGATTCAGCGTTCCTCTCGGTAACATATTTGCTACAACTAAGCCCGCAAAGTCTGCATTGCGGAAATACTTCCGAAGCGAGTACCATGTAAACATTCCCAATAGCAACTGCAAAATAGCTGTCACAATTCTGCAGAAGAGAATTGCCCCTTCATACCCGCCTGTTATTCCTTTCAATATCCCTAATACCAGTGCCATGGTAAATCCTGTAGTCTGGTACAAGTCCCAACACTCAT
>USSP01000001.1 GCA_900557385.1 uncultured Lachnospiraceae bacterium | reverse complement strand
TTCAGCGAATTTTGCTATCGGCGTGCCGAACGGCCATATGGTAGGCTCTGTTACACGTCCTGCCCAAACCGTGGCGGACGCAGTCAAAATGGTTGACGAATTGAAAAGTCAAAACGTAGATTTAATTAAATTGATGATTACGGGCGGAGTTATGGACGCTAAGGTTAAGGGTGAGCCGGGTAAGCTTATGATGAAGGCAGGTATGATTAAGGCTTGCTGTGACAGGGCGCACGGCTACGGTGTTAAAGTTGCTGCTCACGTTCAAAGCCCTGAGGGTGTAAGGTGTGCCGTTGAAAACGGAGTTGATTCAATCGAGCACGGCTCTACTCTTACCCAAAGGGAAATTGATGCTTTCAAAAAGCACAATGCCGTTTTGGTTTGCACAATTTCGCCTGCGCTTCCTATGGCAAAATTTGAACGTGAAACCTTGGGTATCAGCGAGGCGGTGCAATATAATTCAAACATTGTTTATAACAATATGATTTTAGGCTCAAAAACAGCGCTTGAAAACGGCATTACCGTCGGGCTGGGAACAGATACGGGCTGCCCCTATACCACCCATTATAATATGTGGCGTGAACTTCATTATTTTGAAAAGAACGTCGGCGTATCGCCTGCTTTTGCGCTTTATACCGCCACTCTCAATAATGCGAAAATTTTGGGAATTGATGATATTACAGGCAGTATCGAGGTCGGCAAGTGCGCCGATATCCTCGTGTCAAATTCAAATCCGCTTGATGATTTTCGTGCGCTATCTCAGCCATATATGGTTGTTTGCCGAGGTAAAATTTATAAAGAGCCAAAGATTGAAAAATACGAAAAATGCGAATACGAGCTTGATAAATATTATGATTAAAATAAGCCGACTAATCTAACGTTTGATTAGTTGGCTTTTGCTTATTTATAATAATTTTCCTTTACTTCAAGAAGCTCCTGCTCGGTGCAAGATGAGCTTAAGCAACCAACGCTGGTAACGCACTTTCCGCCTGTAATATTGCCGAATTTGATTGAATCCTCAAAGCTTTTTTCGTGGTATAAGCCGTAAATAAAGCCAGCAAGGAATGCGTCGCCTGCACCTGTTGAGTCAACGTGCTTGAAATCGTCAACTTGACTGACATAAAATTTCTTTCCGTTTTCCATTCCGAGGCAGCCGTCTTTATCAAGCTTAACAATAACCTTTTCAAAATAATTTGATAAAACGTCAGCCGCTTTTTCCGGAGTGTCGGTATCTGTTATTTTAAGTGCTTCCTTTTGGTTTGGAGTGTAATAATCGGCAAGCTCAAGATGCTCCTTGTAGTTTTCAAGGCTCAAATTATCGTCCCAGCCGCAGTCGAAAACAAGCATTGTGCCCTCGCTTTTAAGCTTTTTATACACAGGCAAAAAGCCGCCTGTGTGCATAATCACTATCTTTGCGCCGGTGCACATTTTGTAAGCCGCATCAAGTGCATCGGGCGTTGCCTCAACGCTTCCGTGACCGTAGGACATAAATGTTCTGTCACTGCTTGTAATCATAGCGCTTGTAACATTAAGCGGAATATCGTCATCGCCTTTATAAAGATTAATAGGGGACACGCCGCATTTTTCAAATTCCTGCCTTGCATAGTTTGAAAAAATATCATCTCCAAGCTCTGTCGCAATTTTTGTTTTAATCCCGAGCCTGCCGAGATTTATAAGCGTTGCGGGAACACCGCCGCCGAGCTGAAGCGAAAAATGCTTTGCATAAATTTCTTCGCCCTCGTTCGGCAATCTGTCAATTCCCGAATAAAGAATGTCAACGTTGGTACAGCCTATTCCGGCAATAAAATTTTTATCTCCCATATTTATCTCCTAAATTAATATATCTGTTTTGTTTTAATTATATATTATAATTGTGTCAATATCAAGAAACAAGCCGTTTAAAATAAAAATTTCCCTTAATAAAATTAAGCCAATGCATAAAGGACGTTTATTCCCATGCATTGGCTTATTTTTGTATATTTATTAAGTTATGCTTAATTTGTCATTTGCAAAATACATATAACTTTTTTCTTTATTTCTTTTCCCAACCCGAATAAAGAGTCAGACTGTCGCTTACGGTGTCTTTATTAATATCAAATTGCTTAGTGCAATCCTTGTCTAAATACCAGCCCGTAAAGGTGTAGCCCTCTTTAACGGGATTTTCTTCAACATCAACAAGCTGACCGTACATAACCTTTTGATTATCTATTTGCGAGCCACCGTCTGTATTGAATGTGACAGTAAATCCTGCATGACTTACCGCAAAAATCATACAGGCGATAAGAACGATAATTCCGACAAGGATAAGCTTGTCTGCCGTTTTTACAGACATTTTTATGTTTCGGTAAAGTCCTCCGGGTTTCCTTTCGGTGTTAAGATTTATTGTGTTGTTTTCGTTCATATTTTTCACTGCCTTTCAAAAACGGTGGTTAATTATTATCTTCTTGCGAGATACTTTCTCATATCAATTGCGCAAGCAACAAGAATGATTACACCTTTGATAATGTAAAGCATATTTGCGGATACGGAAAGAAAGTTAAGACCGGCAAAAATAATCTGCAAAAGAAGTACGCCGATAACGATACCGCTGATTTTACCTGTACCGCCTACAAATGATACACCGCCGATTACGAAAGCCGCAATAGCGTCACATTCGTAGTTAAGACCTGTGTTTGCAGAGCAAGAAGCAATACGAGCGCCCTCAATAAAGCCTGTGATACCGTACATAACACCTGCAAGCACAAATACCATTAAGATTGTCATAAATACATTTACGCCCGATACTCTTGCTGCTTCTTCGTTTGAACCTACGGCAAACATATTTTTGCCAAACTTTGTTTTATTCCAAATAACCCACATAATTGCTGTTAAAATTGCGGAATAAAGAACATATTTAGGAATGGCAACACCGCCGACATTGAAAAGCGTACCGGTGATAAAGCTTGTGTAAGACGAGTCAAGACCTGAAAGAGTTTGACCGTTGTTGCCGCCAATCATAAGGTACATAAGAACAGTACCAAATACAATAAGCTGGGTTGAAAGAGTAACTATAAACGGATGAAGCTTAAACTTAGCAACAAAAAATCCGTTTACAAGGCCAACAACTGCGCCGATTGCAATTACTGCAAGAAATACAATCCAAAGCGGCATTGTATTAAGATTTGGGAACATTTTGTTGGCATAGCCTGTCATTTGCAAAAGCGAAGCCGCAACGCAGGCGGTAAGACCTACACATCGGCCTGCCGAAATATCCGTACCTGTTAATACGATACAGCCTGCAATACCCAAAGCAATCGGAAGCTTTGCGGCGGTGAGCGAAACAATATTAACTATTGACGATACGCTCAAAAATGCCGGAACCTTGATTGCAATAAAAATCACCGCTATTGCAATGATGATATACATTGCGTTGTTAAATAATAAATCTGTAATTAATCTTTTTTTGTCGTCCTTGTCTGCCGCTTTGAATTTTTCAACCCAAAGGGAGATACGTGAACGCTTAACCTTTTTTATACTTGTGTCAGCCATAATGAAATCCTCCTTATACATATTTTGCCGCAAGTGTCATAATCTCTTCCTGATTAGTAGTCTTTGCGTCAACCTCACCTGAGAGCCTGCCGCCCGACATAACAAGAATTTTATCGCATACGCCTAAAAGCTCTGCCATTTCGGAAGAAACCATAATGACTGTTTTGCCTTTTTTGGCAAGGTCAAGAATAAGCTGATAAATTTCGTATTTTGCGCCTACGTCGATACCTCTTGTCGGTTCGTCAAGAAGAAGCACGGTAGGGTCAGTCAAAAGCCACCTTGCAAGGATAACCTTTTGCTGATTACCGCCTGAAAGCGAGCTGATTTTTGTTTCCTGATTAGGAGTTTTAACTCTAAGGGATTTTATATATTCGTCAGTCGTGTCCTTCATTTTCTTTTTGTTAAGAAACGGACCGGTCTGATATTTTTTTAAGCTTGAAATTGTAGTATTTTCTCTGATATTCAAAATTCCGAAAATACCTGTTGCACGTCTTTCCTCAGTCAAAAGGGCAAAGCCGTTTTTGATTGATTCGTGCGGATTTCTGTTTTTAACCTCTTTGCCGTCAAGTGTGATTTTTCCGCTTTTTTTGGTGGTTATTCCAAATATTTGCTCAAGTAGTTCAGTTCTTCCTGAGCCGTCAAGCCCTGCCACACCAAGGATTTCTCCTCTTCTTGCCTGAAATGAAACATTATTAAGGTTTGTATATTCGCCGCTTAAATTTTCGACATTAAGAAGAACGTCGCCGATTTTATTGTCTTTTTCAGGATAACGGTTTGTAAGTTCACGGCCAACCATAAGCTTAATGATTTCGTCCATAGTAAGCTCACTTGCTGCCTTTGTTGCAATCCATTTGCCGTCACGCATAATTGTAACTTCGTCGCTTATGCGCAAAATTTCCTCCATTTTGTGAGAAATATAAACAATGCCGCAGCCTCTGTCCCTAAGCATATTGATAATACGGAAAAGATGTTCAACCTCTTCCTCGGTAAGCGAGGAGGTTGGCTCATCAAAAACAATTATTTTTGAATTGTAGGAAACAGCTTTAGCAATTTCAACCATTTGCCTTTGCGAAACCGACATTGTGCTCATTACGGCTTTCGGGTCAACGTTTATTTCGAGGTCTTTAAAAACCTTCATTGTTTCGTCATACATTTTCTTTTCACTTGTGAAAGGAAGATATTTTGAAACCTTTGGAAATCTGCCGAGCCACATATTGTCCATAACATTACGCTTGAGCGCTTGGTTGAGCTCCTGATGTACCATTGCAACACCGTTTTCAAGGGCTTCCTTACTGTTTTTGTAATTAACCTCTTTTCCATCGACATAAATGTGACCGTTGTCTTTGCTGTAAACACCGAAAAGACATTTCATAAGTGTTGATTTACCGGCGCCGTTTTCACCCATAAGTGCATGAACTGTTCCTTTTTTGACCGTCAACTGTGCATGGTCAAGCGCTTTGACACCCGGGAAAGTCTTTTCTATATCAACCATTTTTAACAATATATCTTTGTCAGTCGCAGAAACGGATTTATTTATATTGTTTTGCATATTTATCTCTCCTATCTGCTTTGAATAGTACGGTTGAGGCAAAAAGCCCCAACCGTATTTTGTGAAGTTAATTTATATTATTTTTCTGAATCTGCTGTGTAAGCCGAATAAGGAATATTTACTCTCCAAGTGCCTACTACGTTTGCAGTGTCAATACTGTCAAGTGCATTTGCACCGTTGAGGTAATTGCCCATAATTGTTGTGATTGCTGTAGCCATACCCTGTGCGTCTTGCTTGATTGTACCAATCATTGAGCCTGACTTGATAGCTGATTTAGCTGCGTCTGTTGCATCAACACCGAATACAGGAATAACCTTTTTGCCATCCTTGTTGTAGCCTGCTGTTTGAAGAGCAGATACTGCGCCGAGTGCCATTTCGTCGTTGTTGGCAATTACAAGTTCAATCATATTTTTGTTTGCTTCTGTGTACTGAGCAAGAGCTGTGCTCATATAGTTTGTAGCTGCTGCTGATGACCATAAGCCGTCCTGGTCAACAAGATATTTGTTCTTGTTAGCTGCATCATAGAACTCAAGGTCAGGCTTGCCTGCTTTTTCAAGAACCTTGTTAGCGTCCTCAACGCCGTACTTTGTACGTGCGATTGCTTCCATATTGCCCTCTTGACCCTTGAACATTACATAGCTGATTTTGCCGTCGCCGTTAAGGTCGAGCTTGTCATAGTTGTTTACAAGGTATTCGCCAATCATCTTACCCTGCATGTGACCTGCCTGCTCGTAGTCTGTTCCTACGAATACGCACTTTTCATAGCTTTCAATAACCGACTGGTCAACAGAACGGTTAAAGAAGATTACAGGAACGTTTTTAGCCTTTGCAAGATTGACAATGTTTTGAGCTGCGTCATTTGAGCCTGTGTCAACTACATTGACAATAAGCATTGATGAGCCTTTTGCAAGTGCTGTTTGAACCTGCTCGGTCTGTGTTGTCTGGTTGCCGTTTGCGTCGTAATCGTTATAGGTGTAGCCGCCGTCTTTCAAGATTTTATCCATTGATGAACGAACGGTTGAAATGTATGCGTCGCTGAAGGTGTAATAGAATACCGATATCTCACCTTTGGCAGACGAAGCCGCCTTTGTTGTGCCGCCGCCATCCTTTTTTGAAGAACAAGCTGCAAAACCTACTACCATTACTACTGCTAATAATAATGCCAATAACTTTTTCATCTTTTTCATAAAGATTACCTCCTTAAAATTTTTCGTTAAGTCATTGTGTGTCTTTATTATATCTTTGGTAGATTTAAAATTGAATGTGATTTTTTATTCAAAGTGTATAAAAAATTACGATATTTATGATTTATTATGTTAAAATTACTACCCAAAAAGCATAAAAAACGGCTTTGACAAGCCAAAATTGACCGTCAAAGCCGTTTTGAATATTTGTTAATTACTGCTTTCGCTAAAGCTGAAAAGTATTTTTTGAATATCAGGTGAAAACATATTTTTTCGAGTTACAACATAGGTATCGGTTTCAATTGTGCTTGTTTGCGATTTTTTGCCCGACAGTATTTCAGACGCTTTTGAAACCGAAGTGTAACCCATAGAAAAAGGATTTTGAACAATCAGTGTATCTATCTCTCCGCTTTCAAGCATATTTACGCAGTTAACATTGCTGTCAAAGCCTATGCCGAAAACCTTGTTGTTCAAATTTAATTCCTTTATTGCATACGCCACCCCGATGGTTGACCATTCGTTGAAGCCTATCAGCACATTGATTTGCTTGTGCTTTTTCAATAGCTTTTTTGCACCGGCGGTTGCACTTTCTTTGTTTGATTCAACATTAACCGTATCAACAATTTTTGCATTATCTATTTTGCTTATATAATCGGTAAATCCTTTTAATCGCTGTTTGCCGTTTTCGGTATTTGCGCCGTAATTTACTATACCTATATTAATAGACTTTTGCTCGTTGCACAAATCGACTGCTTGCTTTGCCGCTTTTTTTCCGGCTTCAATATTGTTTGTACCCACAAAAAGCTCCTTATCGTTTACATCAACGTCGCTGTCAACCGTGATTACCTTAATTCCGCTGTTAATGGCTTTTTGAACGGCATCGGCATTTTTTTCAAAATCTATCGCTGAAAGAATTATGACGCCTACATTGTTTGAAACTGCGTTTTCAATCATTTTGTTTTGGGCGTTGTAATCCTCTTCGTTTTCAGGGCCTTCAAATGTAACGTTTACATTGTATTCGGTTGCCGCAGACAACGCCCCGTTTTTCATATCGTTCCAAAAAGTTGAGTCACTGCCTTTTGTTATTATTGCAATATTGTTGCTTTTGTTGTCAAATTCTGCGCCTTTTGCACAGCCAAACAGGACTGCAATAAGAAAAAAAGTAAGAGTGAGCAAGGCAGTCGCTTTTTTAATATTCATGTTCTTGTCCTTTCTCAATCTTCGGAATTTTAATCGTTACGGTTGTGCCGACGTCAAGCTCGCTTTCAATCGTAATTCCGTATTCCTCTCCGAAATATATTTTCAGTCGGTCATTTACATTCTTAACACCGATACCTTTTGAGTCGCTTCTATCCTTTTGAAGAATGGTTCGGCATTGCTCCTGCGTCATTCCCAGTCCGTTATCCTTAACGATTATTACAATATCCTTGCCTTGGCGACGGACAATAATTTTGATTTCGCCCTCGTCAACCATTCGGTCAAGCCCGTGATAAATTGCATTTTCAATAAACGGTTGAATTGTAATTTTGTTGCACATATAGCCCAAAACGCTTTTGTCAATATCAAATGAATAGGTAAATTGGTTTTTGTATCTGTAGCTTTGAATAATAAGATAGCTTTCGGCGTGCTTGAGTTCGTCGCTTATTGTTATAAATTCATTGCCGTGGCTTATGCTTATTCTGAAAAGCTTTGCAAGCGCACCCACCATTTTGACTGCGTCCTTGCTGTTGTCCTGCTCACACATCCATTGAATTGAATCAAGCGTATTATAAAGAAAATGAGGGTTAATCTGGCTGATGAGCATATTCAGCTCACTGGTTCGCAGTTCCTTTTGCTGATCCTTGATCTCTTCCAGCAGGTTTTTGATATTGGACAGCATCTTATTGTAGGCGTTTCCGATCTGGTCCAGTTCTGTGTGGGTATTTAAGTGTACCTCATTGGAAAAGTCATTACCGTCAAACTCTGTCATCGCCTGGTTGATCACCTTGATCGGCTTCGTAATCCGGTTAGAAAAGTAAACACTAAGCATTACTGCAAAAAGAATGACTAACAGGTAAATACCCAGCAACACATACAAAATCTGTCCCGTGCCCCGGCTGAGTACCTGGTTCGGTACAATGGTAAACACGCAAAACCCGGTCTGTTCCTGCTTGTACAGGGAAAGCATGCCGTCCGGCACCTTCTCGCTGCGTACCACTACGCCGCTTTTTTCCTCCCGGCTGTACTGTCTCAGCAATTCCTCTGTATCGTCTCCCACAGAAAAGGAGGTGGGGTACCAGGAAGCACAAATGTCACCATCCTGATCCATGACACCGATGGCTACCGTCTGGTTAAAGAAGTCATTGTCTTCTTTCAGGCTATCCAGAAAGCCATCTCCCATTTTCAGGAAAAGGTAACCGGGTCTGTGGGCATAATCCAGACTGTGTACCTTTCTGCCGATAAAAAGAGCTTTCTCACCGGTTCCGAAGAGCGTATCCTCCGTCACAAACCACTGGGTATCCGCATAAGAATGCCCCAGTTTGTCCAGCAACCCGCTTTCCTGAAAACTGGAATACGGGATTTTGGAATAGGAACGGGTGTAAAGATTCTGCTTATTGTCTACATAGCAGTATTCCGATACATAGTTCAGGTTTACATAAGCGAAGTATTTTTTCAAGGAATTCTTATCCACTTCCTCCAGTGGTCTTGCTTTCAGACTCTGCTGTACGGTATCATCCAGGATACACTCCTCCAGCACTTTATCCGATTCCTGATAAAGATTATCCAATGCAATTCCTGTCTTTTCATTCAGAAACGCATACTGATCTGTCACAATCCGCATCATGTTTTGCCGCATATAAAACCAGACACCCAGACTGGACAAAAGCAATGCCAGCAATAAAAGTCCGATGGTGTATCTTAAATATTTCCGTTGAAATCCTGAGCCTTTCTTAATCATGTGTCAAATTCCTTCTTGTATTCACTGGGGAGCTTCCCTGTATATTCCTTAAACAGATGGGCGAAATAGGAAGGATTGCTGATTCCGATCTGATCACAGATGCTTCCGATGCTCTCCGTATTGCCTTCCAGAAGCTTCTTTGCCTTTTCCATTCGGCACTGTAAGAGGTATTTCTTAAAGGACATGTGGAAGGTTTCCTTAAAAACTCTGCCGAAATAGACTGGGTTTAAATATACATGGGTTGCCACAGAAACAATGGAAAGATCTTCCTCCCGCAGGTGCTCCTCAATATAGGCAACTGCATCTCCCATATATTCTTTATTCCCTTTCGTCTCATGATTCGATGCATATTCACTGCGGATTTCAATGGCTCTGCAAAGAATCTTATAACACACATCCACTTCTTTGGAGGCATTCAGATTCTGCATATTAGAATAGTAGTTCTGGAACTGACGCTTTAATTCCACCGTCATGCCGTAAGAGTCCTCAATAGTGACCTCTGCACGCAGCATGATGGCATGCATCTTCTGGCGCTGGGCATCCTCATCATCCGGCAAGGCATAGATAAACCGGACAAAGGCTTCCTTCAAGGCTTCCTCGTCATTTTTCCGCAGTGCACCAAAGATCTGAAGTTCCTCCTCCGCGGAGTAATTTTTCTCCCCCTGTTCTCCCAATTCCTCTCGGATGGTAAAGGTGCCACCACCGGTCACACTGGCAAGTTCAAAAAGCTTCACTGCCTCTTCATAGCTTCGGCGGATTCCGACCAGACCTTTATATGGCTTGGAAATAGATGCCACAATAGGGCTTTTCTGCTCTTCCTTTGCCTGCTCTAACAGATGTTTCAATTCCCGAACAGTAGCATTATCCTTTGTTTTTACGATAAAAATGGAAGAGCCTTCCTCATTGGGAAAATGCCAGAAAAAGTAGCGGCTTCCCAGTTCTTCCTCCAGAAATTTCTTCAGAACAAAGCGGGATGCCTCATATTCCAGGGCATTGGTGATCTTGTAGGCAATGTCGATATCCGCATCCACGGTAATGAAGCGGTCTGCCGGTTCCACAATCTGTCCCACCGTGTCAAAGACTTCCTGCATTTTTTCAAAGGGAATCTGTTCCTGAAGGTATTTCTGTACCACAACCTCAAGAAAACTGACAGAGTCTTCTTTTACAATTCTCTCCCAGTTCTCGTATTTCTCTGTGTTTTTCTTTTTTTCCATGCAGGCTTTGTAGGCACTTTCCATGGTTTCCTGCAGCTGTTCGTCCTCAATGGGCTTCAGCAGATAGGCAAAGGCTCCCAGATTACATGCCTGTTTCGCATAGGAAAAATCCCGGTAGGCGCTAAGCACGATAAAAATGCAGTCCTTCTGGGTCTTTTGCACCTCTTCCATCATCTGGAGTCCGGTCATTTGTTTCATACGAATGTCCGTGAGAACCACATCCGGATTTTTGTCTCTGATCACCTTCAGCGCCTGTTCTCCGCTCTGGGCTGTTCCCACTACCTGGAAGCCCATTTTGTCCCATTCATAAGTATCCATTAACCCTTTTAACAAAATGGGTTCATCGTCTACAATTACTAATTTTAATAGTTCCATTCTTTTGCTCTTTCAAAGATGTATTCGTGTATAGCCTTACTATTTTAGTTTACATCTGAAATACAAAAAATCATACTAAAATTTATACCGGGGATGCAAAAAATTATAGATTGCCCCGGTGTTTTTTCATGCCGCAACTGATTGCGAACAGCAGCATGAGACCTGCTGCTATGTAAAAAGCTTCCCTGATTCCAAAGTGATTGACCACCGATGACCAGAAGGTTCCTGATAGAATCATAGAAAAATCAATGGCAAGAAGATAAATAATATTGACTTTCGCATATGCATTCCTGGAAACATTCCCTAACATCTCAATGTGAAATACACTCATCAAAATGCCATTTGCCAGACCACTGAAAATGCCGCCAAATACGATTTTTACCCCGACATTCTGCAAAAAGGGAAATACGCAGCAGCAAACTCCGATTATATACAATCCAGACCCGATAAGTATGGCTTTTTTACTCCCTGTTTTCTGTAAGAGGGAGGGAATCATAATGCGGATCAGCAATGCCACTACCGTCGTTGTTACCATAAAAACAGATGCCAGTTCCAATCGCCCCATCTGGTTCGTATAAACAGGTATCAATGTATTAAAAATACTGGTCAAAATCTGAGAGCATAAAAAGAATAGGAATACAATACCTACACAGCGTGTAGCGTTCTGCTTTGTTTCAGGTGGTGTTTTCCGGAAAAGGCCCTCATAGGTATTTACTCTGTCTTCGGTTTTCGGACATAAAAGGCAAGCCACAGCGGAACTTGACAAAATCAAAATACATATCAATAGAAATGCCCTCTGCTTCGTCATGTTTCCGTATATCTGCAGAGCAATGGGATTTCCAATCAACGCCGCAAACGTTGTCGCCATTCCATAGCTGCTGACCTTTCTGGCTAATTTTCCTTCCCCCCAATTGGTCAGAAGAGAGGGTGATGCAGAACTTGCAAGGCTGAAGCCTATTCCCTGTGTTGCTCTGCACAAAGACACCCATACGGCAACAGAAAAGACAGGGTGATAGATACCTCCGAACAGATACCCCACACACGCCAGAATCGTAATTCCCATGCCCAGTGTGACAAGATTCCGGGAAGGAACCGGTGGACAAATCAACAAAAGCAATTTCCCGGTTAAGGTTCCGATGGCAAATACGCTGAGATGTAATCCTGCCCCCAGTACAGAACAATTGATGTCTGTAAAATACACCCCCAATACGGAGGTCAAAAACTGGTTGGTTATACTAATCAGAAAAACGGTAATGACTGCTGCCATAAAATTCATTTCTCCCTATAAGCTTTTTCGCCGGATTAAAGAAGGAACCACCTTTTCATGCTCACATAATCTTTCGTCCCTTTCTATCTGCTTTAACAAAAGGGAGAGTGCCTTGTCCACCAGCAGCTGAGGATTAATATCCACCGTGGTCAATGCCGGTGTCATATACTGACCAATTTCCGTGTTACCAAATCCCGCAACCGCTACATCTTCCGGAATTCGGATGCCCTTGCTCTGCATGGCATCAATTACCCGGAATGCAAAACGGTCAGAACCGGCGAGAAATACTTCCGGCAAACGCTCCAGTTCCAGAACCTTCTGTACAAAAGTGTCACTATATGTCCAATGCGACAAACCTTCTCTCGTATCGGAAATATCCCATTGTTCCGGTATCGTTATAGCATTTTGGTTTAACACTTCCCAAATGGCATGTTTACGAATGGCTGTCATTGTCTCAAATGCCGGAGGAAACAATACACCCACTTCCCGATACCCTTTCTGAACAACCAGTCTTGTAAGCATTCTGAAACCTTCCGCATCATCATGTATCACACCGGCAATATCCTCAAAAAAGCTGGGACCAATGGTAACAGAAGGAATACCACTATTATTCAATTCTTTATCAATAGCCGAATCAAAGGTGGTAAGCATCAGTATCAGTCCATCTGCACCACGACTTTTCAAGGTGCGTATCTGCGAAATCAACCGGTCTGTCAATCCTGCATAACACATAACGATAGTCTGATATCCTTTTGCTTCCGCATCCTCTAAAATTTGTTCTGTCATGTGTCTTACACAATCTGAGTCTACTCCGGGAACCAATAACCCCAGTAAATGATTACGCTTCATCCTAAGAGCTTGTGCCCTTGCGTTTGGCACATACCCGGTTTCCTGCAAAACCTTTTCAATTCTTTTCCTAGCATCTTCACTCACATATCCACCATGGAACACTCTGGATACCGTTGTCCTGGAAACACCCGCCATTTTCGCAATTTCATTAATATTCATTGTATATCCTCCGCTTTTCATCCATCTTGTGATTTGTAAGTATTATACAAAATTGTAAAATATTATTTGTCATATTTGTGATATTGCATATTTTCTATCATGCGATTATACTTTATTTGTGTGAACGTTCACAGAACGTTTTTTCTTTTTACGGCTTTGTGGAATCGTTCACACACAGTATATCATACTTAAAGGAGGAAGAAAATGAATTCATCAAAAAATTTAGGAAAAAGCAAACGATGGCTTGCTATAGGACTAGTTTTGTTTATTCTGGGCGCTATTTTTTCATCTCAGATTCAAACATGCTTTGGTCGCGTGTCCGTAAAACATGTAACATTCAAGGATCAGGCTGGTTACAACATCAGCGGTTATCTGTATGTACCGCAGAATGCTACTGCTGCTACTCCTGCTCCCGCTATTATTACCGCACATGGAAATAACGGTTATATTTCTGCCATGGCCGCATACACCATTGAGCTTTCCCGCCGTGGTTATGTTGTTCTTGCCTTGGAGATGGAGGGACACGGTGATTCCGATTATGTTCCTGATGCAGAAGGTGACGGAAGCTATGGTGGTATTGCAGCAACAGAATATTTAAGTACACTGGATTTTGTAGATTCCACACAATTGGGCGGAACCGGTCATTCAAAAGGAAGTAATGCTGCAACCGGTATGGCAAAGGCTTATCCGGATCAGGTGAAAGCAATCCTTCTCAATGGTTATATGGCTCCTACCGTAACCGGCGGTGCTTTGGACGAAGTGCTTACCCATACCAATGTTGGTCTAAACATGTCCCGTTACGATGAATGCGGGCAGGATTTACTTCATCATATTTTCGGTACGGAATGGAACTATGACTATATGCGGGGCGACGCTGCTGCTGCCTTATTCGGCGAAAAATGGGGCGGTGCCAATATTTCCGAGTATCTCAATGAAGGTGTCGGAAACTGGGAGGATGGCACAATGCGCATCTTTTATACAATAGAGGATTGCACCCATGTTACTACTGTAATCAGTAAAACTGCCCTTACCAATGGTCTGGAATTCTTTAACAATTCTATGGCTGCTCCCTACTGGATTGATTCTTCCAATCAGATCTGGTGGCTGCGTTATGCCGGAGGTATTGTGGAAACACTTGGTTTTCTGATGGTATTCCTTTCCTTTGCAACCCTTCTGATGAATGCTGCTCCTTTTAAAATTTTGACCGCCGAGCAGAGTGCCCCCACAGAAACACTGGAAGGAAAACGTGGACTGATATATAAAGCTTTCTTTATTGTTCTCTTTACCCTTATCCCGGTACTGACTTTCGTACCGACTTATGTTTACGGTGAAAATAATGTAAAGCAGACTGCTCTGTTCCCCTTTAATCCCAGTTCCTCCGGGTATTTATTGTGGACAATTGCAAACTCTGTTCTGATGCTGGTTGTCTTCTTAATCTGGCACTTTGCTTATGGTAAAAAACATGGCGGAAATTTAAGAGTATATGGTCTTTCCTTTGGCGATAAAAAAACGGCTCTTTCTTATATCGGAAAATCCATCCTGTATGCTCTGATTCTTATTGTTGTCCTGTTTGCCGGACTCAGCATTACAGAAACCGTATTAAATGTGGAAATGGCTACTCCTATTTCTTGTATCCGTACCTTCCGTCTTGACAGATTGGTTTATATTGTAGAATACTTCATTCCTTTCTTTGTATCTTTCTTAATCGGCAACCTTGCGTTCTCTGCAATTCTTCGAGACGATTCGAATGTGGAAACAGAAAAAGGAACGAATGCAAATATTGTAAAAAATCAGTTAATCGGACTGTTACAGGGTATCGGTGGAATTACTGTTATGTACATCGTTTGGAACATTGTTTACTTTGTAAGCATGAAACCTTCCTTCCTGTACAGAGAAACCCCTTATATGATGGGTAACTGTGGATTCATGTGTATCTGCTTCTCTCTCATTCCGATGTTTGGAATTAACAGTCTTCTGTCCACTCATTTCAGCGTGAAAACACGTCGCATCATTGTCGGCGCAATCGTATGTGCTTTATTCATCGTCTGGGTTACCTTTGCGGGACAATCTCTCGCTTTACCCAGTACCCAGAGTGCCGTTGGCGCCTTGAACGGCTAAATAAATGGCAAAATTGGGATGTGGAAAACCGTAATGGTCTTCCACATCCCATTAATTTAATAAGCAGTTGAATTAGTTTTAAAGCTATTTCTTCGCCTTCCTGTTTGCCGGCCTCTTTTCCGATAGTAATTCCAATCTGTATTCCCTTATTTCTGATATCCTTTGCTTCATAGTCTAAAATCTGTCCACCCATAATCTCTTTCACCCCTTATTTTATCGGATGTAAGTTTCTATTTTTATTATACGAATCGTCCTGTCGGCAGGCAATAGAAAAATGCTGCTTTCTATACTCGCTAGGGGTCATGTTTTCATACTTTTTAAATAGCTGCGAGAGGGGAGAAATTGCAGTACCCCACCATCACAGCAACTTCATGAATCGGGATCGTGGAATTGCATAACATATTTTTAGCTGCCTCCAGCTTCTTTTCTAATATGTATTTCTTGATATTTTGCCCGGTTTCTTCCTTAAATCTCTTTGAAAGATATTCCGGACTGAAATGAACAAACTCTGCCACATCACTGATAGAAAAGCTGTCCGACAGATTCTCTGTAATATAATCCATTGCCTCCTGTATCGTTCCCTTCGCGCTTTCTTTTTCCGGCAGCGTGGAAATTGCCTGAATAAAATGGGAAACACCCTGTTTTAAGGAAAAAACGTTCTGAAAACAATTCATGAATTCATCATAACTATAGGTATCCTCAAACAGTTCTTGCATATCAAGGTTTCTCTTATAAGTGTATACAAAAAAGAGCTTTGTCAATTCCTGATGAAGAGCACGCAAGCTTTTCTGATTAAATTTTCCTGTGGCACTGTGAAAATCAATAAAAGCCAGAAGCTGTTCCTTCAACAGAGAAAATTGCTGATTGTTTAACAGTTGTTCCCAGCTGGCCAAATGATCCCCTACACTTACAGTCTCTGCAGATGACATTCCGTCTTCCAGAAAGTAAAGTCCCGGTGTTTTTGATACATTATCCTTTAACATTCGATCACACGGGAGAAGCACCTCTTTAATGATTCCCAGTTTACCGATTTCTGAAAGGTAACAGGAAAAAGAAAAAGTAAATTCCCTGCATAGGAACTCGTAAAAGCTGTTGTAACTTTCTCTGGTAATCTGTTCCAATTCATCCGTATTACTACACAGCAAAACCAGATACTGTCTGTATCGGTTCGTACATACCAGAAAATCTATATTCGAAGACGGAAAATACTTCTGAGATACACGCATCAACAGTTCCTGCATTGCAGCATCGGACTTCTTTTCTACATTCTGAGGAAAATATGGAATTATGTCGACCAATATAATCTGAACATTAGAGTCTTGCTGAATATCATAGCCTCTTTCATGAAGCAGACTCATCGCATATTCCCTATTTGCCTGTCGCGCTGTCAGCAAATTAAAGGTCGCATAAGAAATGAAATCAGTGTCTCGAAAGTATTGGTTTTCTGATCCTGAAATGCTCATAATTGCACTTTCCTCCCGTTTTTCCATTATAGCAACCCTACTTTTCTTCATCAAGTTACTGCGAAAAAGAAAAATCAGATTAAAAAAAACGGAAAAGTAATAAAAATTATTTGAAAAGTGAAAGACTTCTCGCCTTTAAAATGAGAAAATATCAATAGCTTTGAGACAGGAGCAGCGCAATGACAAAGATCTGGAACAAATACTTCATTTTCATACTAATTATTAATACGTTAAACTTCTTTTCTTTTAATATGACAGCTACCATTTTATCCAAATATCTTGTAGAACTTGGAACCTCTCTTTCCACAGCCGGGGTTATTGTAGGACTTTTCTCCATCACCTCTTTGATATGCCGACCTTTCAGTGGAATTATGGCAGACACCTTTCGGAATGTCTCTATTTTAAAAGCCAGCAATATCATGATTGCACTGGGATTTTTGGGCTTCACTCTGACCTCGAATGTGACCTTACTGACATTGCTCCGCATCCTTGTGGGAATAGGCTTTGCATTTTCCGGAACATGTCAAATTGCTCTCGCCTCCAAGTTCATCCCTGATGATAAAATGGGGGAAGGTATTGGCTACTTAGGTTTGGGAAATGTTCTGGGTTCTGCTGTAGCTCCGGGACTGGGACTCGCCATCGCAGACGCCTTCGGAATGCCGACTACCTTTTTCGTTTCTTCCCTGTTTGCTCTTGTCGGTTTCCTGCTTCTGCACTTTTTTCATGAACCGAAAAAAGAAAAAAAGGGGCGGAATGCTATCCATATTGATGATATTATTGCATTAAAGACATTGCCGCTTACGGCGATTTCAGCCACCTACTCCTTTTCTAACGGTATCATCGCTTCCTATCTGGTTTTGTTTTCGGACGCACTCAATATTACCGGAATCAGCGTTTATTTTACTGTATATGCTCTTTTCCTGTTTTTGATCAGACCCTTAGCGGGTAAACTTATGGACAAAAAGGGGCTGCGCGTTACCGTCATTCCCGGCTTGCTCCTTACCGCTCTTTCCATGATCCTACTGGCAAGAAGCAATTCTCTTTCCGTGATTCTGCTCACTGCCATCCTCAGAGCAATTGGACAAGGCGCCGGGCAGCCTTCTCTTCAGGCAGCTTGTATTGAACTGGTAGGGAAGAAAAAGAGTGGCGTTGCCACCAGCACTTTCTATCTGGGTGCCGATGTGGCCCAGGGCTTTGGTCCCATGATTGGTGGTGCTATTCTTATGTACATTACAGGAATTACCGGATACCGGACACTGTTTTATTTATGTGCTCTCCTGTTCGGAGTTGCTGTGTTAGCTTTTATTCAAATTACAAAGAAAGGACAAAACAAATGAAAATGAAAGAGTACGAATACCATGATGTGAATTTCAGAGGTTCCATCGAAAAGGTGACTTATGAAACCACCAACCAGGCCGGCGAAAAGCGGGACAAGTACGCGCTGGTATATCTTCCCTATGGCTACGACCACAATGACACGGAAAAGAAGTATAATATTTTATATTTAATGCACGGTGGCGGTGGGAATCCCGATGCCTGGCTGGATTGCTGTAAAGTAAAAAATATGTTGGACTACAGTATTGATTCCGGAGAATTAGCGCCTTTGATTGTTGTGTTTCCTTCTTATTACAAAGAAGTCATCTCCAGAACCGGGAGACCACAAGCCGATCAGGAGAGGGAAAACGTACGCTTTTTCCAATATGAACTTTCTCATGAACTCCTTCCTGCTGTAGAAGGAAAATACCATACCTACGCCAATACCGCAGACTCCGATTCCTTAAAAGCTTCCAGAACGCATCGGGCATTTGGCGGCTTTTCCATGGGAAGCTGTACCACCTGGTTTGCCTTACTGGAAAATCTGGATTATTTCTCCTATTTCCTCCCTCTGAGCGGTGACTGCTGGATCATTGAACCCATGGGCGGCTCTTCTCATCCGAAAGAGACAGCGCAGGCTTTACATGATTCCATTCTGAAAGCCGGCTATGGTGCAACGGATTTTCACATTTTCTCTGCTACCGGTACAAAGGATCCCGCCTATCATTCCCTGACTCCGCAAATTGAGGAAATGAAACATCTCGACGATCTGTTCCGGTTTAGCGAAGATTGGTCGAAAGGAAATCTGCATTATACAGTAGTAGAGGGTCTGGTACACGCCTATGAATCCGTTAACCTTTATCTGTATAATTACATTCCCTATCTTTTTCAATAAATTTTTTGCATTACTTCCTGTTTTTGCGGAATGGGGACAGAGGCCCCTTCTTTGCTTACAGCCAACGCCGCTGCATGTGCGACGATTTTCAAGGCTGTTTTAACAGCTTCTCCTTCCGTTATACTTCGGTTATAAGCAGACTTTCTATCATATTCATCGTCTTTTTTCAATCGGAAACCATTCTGAAAAGGCTTCAAAAGGCATTTTCACTTACCCGTGAGGAAGCCGAAAAATACTTTAATGCAATTGTTCACTGATTAGGTAATTGCGAAACAAGTTCGCAATTACCTAATAAAGGTAAGAAAAGTTCTTAGAATGGTCGTCCCGATTATGAACAAACACGTTAAAACATGGATTCTCTGCTGTTGCCCCTCGGAATCCTTATAACGGTCAAAGCGTTTCGTACCGAAATACCCCTGGCAAAGGGTAGAGGGAAAAAGTCTGGAATCACTCATGGGAATACCGCAGGCTTTTGCACAAAGAAAGTAATCGTATTCCATGACTCCTGCATCCGCTCCATCTATCTGGGCAGGAAATTTAATCATCCAGTATTCATCGTCGATTTCCGTCATAATCTTTGGACGGGCACCCATGCCGGATTCCCCCTCAACCTCACTCATGTCAATCTATCCCCCTTTATCCCTTTCACTTTCCGTTGTTCCACTAATCTGCAATCGTATGCAGTGAATACTTTATCTTCGCGTATTTGCCATGACAGGAATTCCTTTATAAAATTGATGATAACCCATAAACTACAATTTTCTATGGCTCTTATGGGTTACTTTTCCCCCTGAGAATTGAAGAACTACCTATAAGAAGGTTCATTTTATAGCCCTTATATGTCTATGAAAGGGCTTTTAAGCCTCCACTGTCAATTTTTTCAGTAATTTTTACCCATAAGGACCAGTTTCTGGCGAATATTATAGGTTGAAGTTGCAACATGCCCTTAAAATTCTACATATAAGACATGCCTTTTACCACAGCTTATAGGTTTGAAAGCAGAATTATGTAAACTTCTGGTTTCATCAGTCCTATAAACCGGAACTTTCTTCTCTATTAGCGGTTATATTTTACCCCTGCATAAATCAGCAGCACCACTCCCACAACAAAACCCAATACAAAAGCGATAAAACTTAATGCTGAATCTGTTATGCCGATTATGATAGCAGTCACTAAAAGACCAATTCCAATAAAGATAACACCCCAGCCTGATATTTTACAAAAAATCTTTTTATCACCTGGAGATACTTTGTCATAATGATAACTATGAATCATCATACCATAAAAACAGGTGTAATATATAAATTTTGATATTTACATATTACACCCATAATTTTATACATTGTCTGTAATTAAAGAACTGTCTTGACTGTTAATTCTTTTCCAAATATTTTTTCACTTCGTTGATAACCAATTCTGCTGTTTGAAACTGTTCATTGGCTTTTTCCCTCGATGCGATATAAAAATCATCATAATCGCTTTTCTCGCGTACTCTCTGTAATATTCCAATCCTTCTTCCAAGTTCGCGTGGAAATATTTCCTTAGCTACATATTCTTTATTAAAGTATCCCATAACATCTTTATGCCGTTTAAAATCAACTGTGCTCAATGCCAATACAGCTTTTACCGCATAAAATGTAGCATAATAAGAACGGTTAATCGAATCTTTATACAATTCTTCCCTTAAACAATGTGCAGCTACTTTCAAACTATCCTCAGCCTCTGTAATTCGATATCTGCTTAAATCTTTTTGTCTCTCATCCAATTACAATGCCCTCCCTTTCCACATTATTATAGAATGGCAGTGCTCCCAACCAGTATTTGTAATGAGTTTCATTTTCCAGAACTGGATTAATTACAATCCCTGACTCTAGTTCCAAATCAAATGCAAGGTTAAAAATATCGTTCTCAATCTTCTCTATTTCTTCCTTTGACAACGGTGTTAATATCATAACATCAATATCTGAATTCTCTTTATAATCACCACGGGCATAGGAACCATAGACAATGAGTTTCGATAAATTACTTTTCAATATTTCTCTGGTTCCCTGTGCAAAGGTCATTAGAACTTCCTGTCTTGTCATAAGATTCCCTCCTATCCCATATTATTTTACATTCCTATACTGTCTTAATCATAATATCATTTTTTCTTTACTTATTCCAGTTGGATTTTATTGTTCAAAAATGCACCTGTCATTGCTCTTTTCATTCAATTTTCTATGAAATAAAAGCACGTTCCCTCCGCCTTCCAGCGGTACTGGGGTTTTCCGTCGACGGTGACTTCCGTGTACTCCGTGGGTTTGGCGAGGAGCATCCGTCCATCGGGAAGAACTGCGGCTTTGCATCCCTCAAAGGAGCAGGGGGCATCATAGGCTGCCAGTCGCAGCTGCGATTCTTCATCCTGCAAATCATAAGTATAAATCCCATCCATTCCCAGAATGACAAAATCACTGTCCCCTCCGGGCGCCAGGACATCATACGCAGCCCCATGATCCGGAAGAAAATGCTGGGCTGCCACCACTGCCTGTTTTTCCTCCAAATCAATGCGGAGAATTCCTGTGTTCGTAGTCACGGTCTGCCTGTCAAAGTCCTCAAATAACATATATACATTGCCGTCTTTTCCCCTGCAGATTCCGTTGGCAACATGAAAATCATGGTCAGAGGTAATCTTCGTGAGAAACGCTCCCTGTCCGTCGTAAACATAAAGAATGGTTCCATCCTGCTGCCGGCTCCCTAGACGCACATAGAGATTTCCCCGGGCGTCCACCGCCAGTTTTCTGGGCTTTTTGTCTCCCAATTCCAAGGTATTCAAGTAATTTCCATCAGCATCCAGATGCCAGATCTGCCCTGTTTTTCCTTCCGTGCCATCCCACAAAACCACCGCTACATACAGTTCGCCCTCCGGTGTTTCCACCATATCAAAAATGTAAGGCTGCAGAGAGGTATCGCCCTTTGCCCTGTCATAGTCCGCAAAGAAAGGTGTGGAAACACTGCTGCCAATTTCCATTTTTTCTATGCCATCCCACCCCTCCAGATAAATGGAGTCAGCTCCTGCCGTCATACAATGGATGCTTAAATCCCCTTCGTAGGCAAGAACAGACGGCCGTTCTTTACCCGATGCCACGGATTGTTCCAAACCACTGTTTTCTGATTCCGGCTCCTGAATCACTCCCTGTTTGATTTGGCCGCCTACCTTTTGCAGGCTGTAATTGACCTGATGGTAAAAGTCTATCAGTTGAAGGAGTTCCTCATCAGTCAGCTCCTGCTCCGGGAGAAAAAAGGTGCTGCGGGATTCGTAAAATCCCACGCCCTTTCCTTTGTACGCCTCCGGGGATTCCAGTACAGTGAGTGCTCCCTTGGGAAACATCCCTTCCTCCTCGTATGACTGATTCAGGGTATCAAACCGACTTCTTTCTGTCTCTGTCAGTGGGCGGTTATAGTGAAAGCTGTCCACCCGGGCGGTCTGGATTTGCAGGTAATATTCCTCTAATTTCTGTTGATTGATATTTTTCATGCGTTGTTCATACAAACTTACTGCAAAAACTGACATTCCTGTCATAAGTACCAGGGTTGCTGCCAGCGGAAAGAGAACACGCCTGGACAGATGGGCATTTCCATGCATTACGGCCTTTTCTTCTTTTTTCTGAATGGTCTCCAGCGCTCCCAATACTGACTGGTGGACGCTTTCGGGAACCGTCTCAAGCTGCGGTATTTCAAATGTTCCCTGCTGATATCGTAATGTCTTATTCATAGGTGTTCTCCTTTCTCCCCGCTGTTGTTTCCTGCAGCATGGCTTTCAACTGGTTGCGTGCCCGGTGCATCCGTGTTTTCACCGTGCCCTCAGATACTTTCAAAATCCGCGCCACTTCTTTTACGGAGTACCCCTCCACATAATACAGGACAAAGGGCATCCGGTAGGGAAGTTCCAGCTCCAACACCGCCCGGTACACTTCACTGTCCTGCTCCAGCACCCGTTGTTCCGGCTGGCAGGAACTTTTTTCCAGAGGCTGCAAGGTATTGTCCTCCTCCAGTTCCTCAAAAGAGAGATGGTGTCTGTCCACCCGCAGAATCCGGTAGCACTCGTTTATGAGGATGCGGGTAAGCCAGGTTTTAAAATAGGCATCTTTCTTTAAGTCGCCCAGTTTGTCGTAGGCTGCCAGAATTGCATTTTGGATGGCATCTGCGCAGTCCTCCTCATTCACAAGCAGGGTGTGTGCCACATGGTACAGGGATGCCTCCGCCTCCAGTACCTGTTTGGTAAATTGTTGTTTGTTCATTGTTCATCCATTCTCAGTACATGTAACTTTCCTTCAAAGTCACTGAACTGTGATTTCTTATTTTCGGTTACATATACTTAGATGTTTCTGCAGGGAAAAAGGTTACAAAAATGGCTGTCACACCACTGATTTTGGAACCACCTGGTGTAACAGCCTTTTTGTTTCACATTGTACTAATTTATAATTACTCTACCACTTCTGAACCGAATATGGCATTGAGATACAAGCATCCGCAATAGCCATCCTCATTCAGCAAATCCAGCACATTGTAGCCTGCCGGAATGGTTACTTTGTATTTGACACCGTTCCATTTATAAATAACTGTCATGGATACATCCGGTCTTTTCGCCAGAGCTTCCAGGGTCTTTCTGTTAAAGCTGACAAAATCCTCTAATTCCACTACACAGTTTCCACCCGGTGCGACACTCTTTATGAGCTGTTGTGCCTGTTTCTGTCCTGCTGCATACTTTACAAAGGATGCCGAATACTTTTCATTGGATGCTGCGCTTTGTCCACCCTGTTCTTCTCTCATGACCGCCTCGATGATGGCTGAGATATTCACACCGCCGCCTCTCGGTACGATGATGCTGTAGGAGCCATCCCCATTGTCGATTACCGTGGCTTTCCCGGCAGATACGCCCTTTACCTGATAGCCATCCACTGCTTTCACATAGAATTTAACAGTAGTGCCCTCTGCAGCCTTCTCATGTTCTAAGGAGATGGTGCCATTGGATGTATTTTCTGCTCTTAAATGATAGTTGACCTTCTGTTTCAGTATTTTATCTGCTGCCTCTTTCTTTAAGATGCCTGTTCCTTTAATGGTATCCCCGTTCGTACCATCATTTATACCGAAATAGTCGCCTTGCTTTACATTGATTTCAAAGAGGTTAACTTCCGGCATTGCCTGTATGAATCCTTCGATGTCATATATGCTTACCTTACTTACATCTAGAAGAACTCCTGTCTCACCCTCTTTTGTCACGTTCAGTGTTCCCAGGTTAATTTTCCCTTGTCCTGTAAGTTCATTCAGTGTAATATCCAGTCCTGTTCCATCCGTTGCTGTGACATCTCCACCTACCGTAACATCTGAACCATTATTGATTACAACACCTGAACTGCCAGTAACACTACCGTCCACAGTTACTTTTGAATTTTTCCAGCTAGAACTTTTAATAATATGGATTCCTTTGCCATCGGAAGTCACATCGCCCTTAACGTTTACCTCTGAACTACTCGCTGAAATGCCAACCGTTTCATCACCGCTGTTGCTTTTGGTTCCAGAGGCTTTGACGTTTCCGTTTACAGTGACTTCTCCCTGAGCAGCTTTTATCCCTATAGAACCTATTCCCTCAACTTCTACATTCCCTTCTACGGTGACCTGTCCATTGCTCTCCGTTTTCACACCGCTTACCGGTCCGCTGTACGTTCCCCTGTTACGCTCCACTACTTTGACATCGTTGTAAATCGTAATATTGCCGCCATTATTTGCATTTACTCCTGTACTGTCAGAACCGTTTACCAAAACGCCTCTTGCATCAACCTCTCCCTTCGAGTTTATGCCAACGGCTTGCTCACCATCTGCCTCGACTATTCCACCCACTTTGACCCAGGAAGCTTTTTCTGCACTTACTCCTAGGGGTGTTGTTTGACCTTTTGCTGTAATACCACCGCGCACATTGACAAAGGATGAACCCGTACCCTCGACACCTGTAGTTCCATTACCATTCACGGAAACATTACCCTGCACAGTGACCATGGCAGCGCCAGATGTCTTTACAGCAGTTTCACCATCTCCAGCTACGGATACATCGCCTACGACCTTATGTTCGTTGCCTGTGGCTTCCACTTTACTATTTTGGTTACTCTGGGCTACAGTAGAAGTACCTCCCCCGGCAGCATACACCGATACTGCATTCGTGCAAGCCAGTGTAACTGACAGCCCCAATACTAATAATGCTTTTCTTTTCAAATAGAACCTCCTTTCTGTTTGATATATCCCATTACATATACGTGCGTAAATTTTACCATATACGCCAGAAACAGACAACTCTTTTAAGCATTTTAAGCATTGGTTTTAAGTATTGATAAAAAATAACACAGCTATTCCAAATCCTTAATAAACACCAGTGGGGTCATATGGTACTTCTTCTTAAAGGCACGGTGGAAGTAGGAGAGGTTGCGGAAACCTACGGAGAGGGAGACATCCAGGATGGAGGTGTTGCCTTCCTTAAAGAGTTCCACGGATTTCTCCAGGCGGAGGCTGACGATGTACTCCACGCAGGTCATGTTCATGTGCTTTTTGAAAAAACGCATGAAATAATAATCGCTGAAATGGCAAAGTCTGGCCAGTTCAGAAACGGCGATGGGTTCGGTGTAGTGGAGCTCAATATAGTCCAGCACCTGTTTCAGTTTGTCTGAGGTTTTGCCCAGATCCGGGGAGGTGTTTTTCTCGCTGTACTGAAGCAATACAAAAAACAGTTGCAAAAGCAACGCCTTCAAAGCCAGTTCATAGCCTGCCGGTTTTTCTTCATACAGAGCATGGGTCTGTTGGAAAATCTCCAGAAGAGAGGCATATGCCGGGTGATCCTTCTTCATCAGATAGGGCATGGTGATCTCTCTGTCCATAATGGGTTTGAAATAGCGGATGGAACAGATATCTGCGGAGTTTCCACCCAGAAAATTCATGTGGAACACATAGGTTTCTGATGTGGCTTTTTCCTTCAGCTGTGCAGAAATGGAATGGAGCAGTAATGGCGGGATAAATAAGAGATCCCCTTCCTGCACCTCGTAGTCCACCAGATCAATGTGGTAGAGGCATGCGCCCCGGGTAATCAGTGTAAACTCCGCTTCCTCATGCCAGTGGGTGGTGACCACCTGCCCGGGTTCCGTCAGATTGGTAATATATCTTGCACGGGGAAGGTGGTTTCTCCGTGTTTCGCATTTTCCTTTTGTTCCAGAGCCAGGGTATGAAGATATTTCACAGGCTGTCCTCCTACGTGAATTGTGAAGCCATTCTGCATGGTTGCACAATAGCATAATACAACTATCGCAAAGACTCAAGACTTAAATAATCTTTCACCCACAGAAGGGAATCACACACGCTGGAACATAGATGGTGAATGGATTAGCGTACCACAGCAAACAGGCTCTGCCGTGTGGCAGAGCCTATTGATTACTCTTATTCTATCACTCCTCCGATTCCTTGCGGTGTCTGAGGGCAAGCACAATGCCGGATAGGGCAAGGGCTGCGAGGACTGCAAGGAGGATGAGCCAGGTGTAGCTGGTGGTATCCTCCACGGTGGCGGGTGTTACGGACTGGTCAGTGCCATCGGCGGCAGCGGAGCCGTTACCATCCGGAGCCGCGTCATCCGTCAGGGCGGCAGCTGCCTCCTGCTCCATGGACTGGGCATCAATGACGATGGTGTACTCCGATGCGTGGCTGAAGGTCAAGTCCACGCTACCGTCTGCGCCGATTTCTCCGGCACAGATAAACTCCAGCTTTCCTGTTCTTTCATTATAATAAAACAGATTTGCAAAGAGTCCGGCGTTATGGGAACCAATGTTCACGTTCAGCACTGCCTGGAAACCAAACTCCCCATCGTAGGCAAGGCTCAGATTCATGGACATCCGCTCTCCGGTGATGTTGTTGATGACATCCACAGGGATGGTGTCGTTGGCATCAGCTCCAAGCTTCACGCCAAAATCAATGTCTCCCACATTTCCGCTCTGGATGCTCTGTCCGTTCACCTTCCAGGTGATACCGTTTCCTAAGTCAAATTCGATGGTGATGTCTCTGCCCTGGATTTCTTCAAAAACATCCGCGGGCACAATGGTGGCACCGTTCATGTCAACCACCAGGCTTGCCCCTTCCTCTGCCTGGGCAGCCTCTTCGGTAATGACATCCCAGCCCTCTTTTCCATCCTCATTGCGGAGGAAGGGCATTGCCAGGTCGCCATCGTCAGCGGGTTCCGCCTGGATTCCATTACCGGAGGGCTTGCGTGCCGGGGCTGTGGGTTTGGTCTCCGGCAAAGGCGCCACGGTTTCTGTTCCCGGTACAGGGGCTGCCGGAGGGGTGACCAGAGCTGCCACGCCTGCACTATTTCCAGCGCTATTC